>CAKOMS010000012.1 GCA_934096735.1 uncultured Bacilli bacterium
GGAGGAATTTTTATGAGAGATATTTTCAAAAACGACTTCCGGGGGGGGGGTGCTTGCACTCCTTCTTGGAATAGAAGTAATAACTTTATTTTTAGGGATTAAGAGTTTTGGTAATAAAAATAACATATTAGATGATATTAAATTATTAGATAGTAAATCTAATAATCTTTTTGCAATTATGGTAAAGGATGCTAGTGGTAATTATAATGAAGCAAGTGCATTTCCATCAAGCATTTACATTTTAAATAAAGAAAAATCAAAATGTATGGATTCAAATGGAAATGCCTTAGAAGATGAATTAAATTTTGTAAATGGTAATATTGAAGTAACATTAGATAAAACAGCATTTTGTTATTTATATTTTGATAAAGATAATAGTGTATATGCAAAAGTATTAGATGATTATGAAAATAATAATGGGGTTAAAAAAACAACAGATGAAAATGGAAAAGATGTATATTATTATGCAGGAGGTATAACAAATAATAACTTAGTATTAAATAATTATTGTTGGAAGATGGTAAGAACAACAGAAACAGATGGAGTGAAACTTATTTATAATGGAGAATTAAAAAAAGAATACGAATCAATTGAATTAATAACAAAAGATAAATATACTGTAACTACAAATACACCAGCAGGAACACCATTTACATTTAATGATTCAACTAAAAAATGGACAAGTGGAATAGCAGGAGTAAATAGTGGAAATAATATAATTGAATTTACTGTAACAGAAGCTGGTGACTATGTTTTAAATTATGAAGTAAGTAGTGAAAAAAATTGGGATAAAGGATCTTTTTATAAAAATGGAACAGGACTAAAAGTTGATTTAAGTGGACTATCTTCTGGTTTAATAGAACTTAGTGGACTAACCACAAGTGATGTAATAAAAGTAGTATACAAAAAAGATAGTAGTGGTAATAAGAATGATGATGTAGTAAGATTTTCAATAGGAAAACCAACCGGAAATGTAACAACTAATTGTAACAATACAGGAGCAGATGTTTACTTGGAAGCAAGTAGAACAAAATATAATGTGAATTATACTTCTCCGGCATATGTTGGATATATGTATGGAACAGTGTATGCATATTCTGAAAAGTCAGCATCATCATTTGGAACATATTATTATGGAAGTGATGTAACATGGAATGGAACAACATATACGCTAAATAATGCAGAAAGTGGAGCAATCGCTGATATGTATAGCAAACTAAGCAGTAAACATTATACATGTTTAAGTACAAGTTCAAGTTGTTCGACAGTATATTATATTTACAACATGGAAAGTGCGACGAGTACAGCATATTACATAACATTAACAAATGGTAAAAAGATAGAAGATGCTTTAGATGAAATGTTAAATTACAATACAACAAATAGTAATATAAAAACAGTAATAGATAATTGGTATAGTGCAAACATGACAAATGCAACAGATTATTTAGAGAATGCAATATATTGTAATAATAGACATATTTCAAATTTAGGAGGATGGAATTCAAATGGTGGAAGTGTATCAGTTTCTGCAAGTGTTTTAAAATTTAATGATTATGATGAAAATGATACAAGATTAACATGTCAAGATAAGGAAGACCAATTTACATTAAAGGTTGATTCTGGTGGAACTCTTGGTTATGGGAATAATTCATTAGATTATCCAGTAGGATTATTAACAAGTAAAGAGGCAAGTCTTGCCTTTGGTGGTTCAAGTACTAATTATTTAAATAATGGCGATTATTATTGGTTGCTGTCCCCTTACGAAATCTACAACAACAATGCTGTTGTCCATCGCGTGCGCAATGGGGGTTTGGACAGCGCCAACGTGATCAGCGCTCACGGGGCCCGGCCTGTAGTTTCACTTTTAACAAAAGTTAAGCTAAGTGGAGAAGGAAATGGTACAGTAGAATCGCCATATGTTGTTAGTAAGTAAAACTATAATACTGTATACAATGAAAAAACCACCCGAAAACCCTTTCGGGTGGAATAGAAATAGAATATATAATTTATTTTGAGAAATTATGTATTTAATAATTAATTTGGATTAAACTTTTATTTAAAAGTTTAATTTAGGATTACACCATAAGAAAAATGGGCTATGGTTGCTGTCCTCTAACAACTTCAACAACAACAATGCTAACGTCCGTAACGTGAACAATAGGAGTTTGAACAACAACAACGTGAACAACACTAACGGGGTCCGGCCTGCCTTTTCCAAATTCAAATTTTACTTAATTTATAACACTTTGTGCTATGGTAAAATTAAGCTTTCATTTTGTGAAACAGGTGTGATTCTATGAATATATTTTCAGAATATTGATACATGAAGCTGTGATGGTTAAATTAAATTAATCGTTGCAGTAAATCGGTATCTTGGAGAGGTGAGAGAAAGGATACATAATAGTAGTAATTTTCAAATAGAAAATAAAATCGGAGAGTTTAATACTTATATTAGAAAATATATTATACCTGCTATACCTAAAGTTCATACTAATCTAAAAATAAAATTGGAAGATGAATCTTTCAATATGATAAGATGTATGTATAGTGCTATATGGACTAAGGGAAATATTAAATCTAAAAATATTACTGAAATATTAATAAGTATCTCTGTGATTGATTATCTAGTTGAAAATATAAAAGAGCTAAAATTTGTCAGTAGTTCAAGGATTATAAATTCAATTTCATTACTCACTGATATAAAGATTCTTGTTCAAGGATGGAAAAAGAGTGTTGAAAATGAAAGTAAATAACAATTTATTAACATATGAAGATAATATAACATATGATAATGTTGAAAAAGCCTGGAAAATTGTCAGAAGTAGTTGTAAAAATAAAAAGGCAATATTTAGATATTCTATAAATAGAAGTACTAATAATTATTCAATTTATAGAATACTTAAAGAAAAAAGATATAAACCATTGCCTTTTAAGTTGTTCATGATTTTCGAACCAAAGCCAAAATTCGCTTCTTTACTTGTTAATGTGTCACTTATTTTTTTTGTAGATATTGGACTTCCGATACTGTCAAATAAAAATTTTAAAATATTTTCCAAAAGCATTTTGTCTTTTATGTTATTTTTAGTTATTATGTCTTTGTAAATTATTGTTGTAAATATTCCTTCTAAATATGTATCTAAATCATTTGGGTTATCTTGAATTATAGGTATATTTCCTGGCATATCACCATTTTTCATGTAATCTAAAAAATATTCATAGCGACTTTTTTCTTTAATGTCAAATGCACTTAAATATTCTTTAAATGATAAAGGTAACATTTTTATTTCTACGTATCGTCCTGATAAAAGTGTTGCTAATTCACCAGATAACAGATATGCATTTGATCCAGTAATGTATATGTCGACATTTTTTTTTGATTTATAAACTATCTACAGCTTTTTGAAACATTGGAACGTTTTGTACTTCATCTAAAAATACGTAATATTGTTTTTTAGAATTTAATTGTTTATTTATATGGTCATATAATTCTTTATAATTTTCAAAATTGTAATCTGCATCTTCTAAATTTATTTTTATTATTTGTTCATCTTTAATTCCTTCACTTTTTAAATAATTTATAAATAAATCAAATAAAGTAGACTTACCACATCTTCTTATTCCTGTGACAACGTATAAAATTAAATTATCAAAAAGTCAAGTTTTGGAAATTTTGATTTTGCTGCTATTATTATACTTTACTTCAATTTTTAATTTATAAGTGTTATAATTTAATTGTTCTTATAGCTCAGTTGGATAGAGCATATGTTTCCGGAACATGTGGTCAAGGGTTCGAGTCCCTTTAAGAACACCATTGGCAATTTTGTTTCGAACTATTCGAACTTTCTTATATAGTAATTAATCGAAATGATTAATTTTTTTAATTGCTAAATCTGTAAGATAGAAAGTAATAAAATGATAGCATATTATAAAAATACTAGTTTCCATCTTTATCTATTTCTGAAAATTTGGCAGAAAAAATAGTTTTTATTATGTAATAAAAATAAAGACATTTTATTAGAAATTTGTTAAAATATTATTGTGAAAATTATAGATTATTGGAGGCAACATGAATATATTAGAAGGACTTAATAAAGAGCAAATAGAAGCAGTTATGCATAAAGAAGGACCATGCTTAGTAGTAGCAGGAGCTGGTAGTGGTAAAACTAAAGTTCTTACAACTAGAATAGCTTATCTTATTAATGAAGGTGTTTATAGTGGTAATATTTTAGCAATAACTTTTACTAATAAAGCTAGTAAAGAGATGAAAGAAAGAATTAATAAAATAGTTGATGAAAATTATGCTTTTGTTGGTACTTTTCATTCTTTTGGTTTAAAAATATTAAAAGAAAATTATAAAGAATTAGGACTTGAGAGAAATTTTTCTATTTTGGATAGTGATGATGTTTTAAGTGTAATTAAAAAAATACTTAAAGATATGGGCTATGACATAAAAGAAATTAGTCCACAATATATTAGAAATAGAATAAGTTTTATAAAGAATGAAATGCTTAGTGATGCAGAGATAACAAGACTTTTTTTAACTGAGATAGAAAAGATTGCTGCGAGAGTATATTTTGAATATGTAAAAAAATTAAAACAAAATAATTCAGTGGATTTTGATGATCTTTTAAAATTACCAGTTGAGTTATTTATGAGTAATGAAAGTATTTTAGATAAATATCAAGAGAAGTATAAGTATATTTTAATTGATGAGTATCAAGATACAAATGAAGTACAATATAAATTTGTAAAACTTTTAAGTAGTAAGTATAGAAATTTATTTGTAGTTGGTGATCAAAATCAAGCAATATATGGATTTAGACAAGCCAATTATAAAAATATTTTGAATTTTGAAAAAGATTATCCTGATAGTAAAGTAGTAGTATTAAATCAAAATTATAGAAGTACTAGTATGATACTTAATGCTGCTAATTCTGTTATTGAAAATAATGTTGAAAGAAAAGAAGTTAATTTATTTAGTGAACTTGGTGAAGGTGTAAAAATTAAGTATTTTAGATGTAATGATGGACAAGGAGAAGTTAATCAAGTTATATCTACTATAAATGAATTATTAAATTCTGGGTATAAAAAAAGTGATATTGCAATATTTTATAGAACTAATGCACAATCTAGAGTTTATGAAGAAGCGATGATTAAAAATAATTTTCCATATAAAGTTGTTGGTAGTTATTATTTTTATAAAAGAAAAGAGATTAAAGATTTAATTAGTTATTTAAAATTAATTAGTAATACTAAAGATGATGTAGCCTTTAAAAGAGTTGTTAATGAACCGAAAAGAGGTATTGGTAGTAAAACCATAGATACTTTAGAGAGTACCGCAGCTAATTCAAACATATCTATGTTTGACGCTGTGAGTGGTGGGAAAGAAGAAAAGTTTAAAGAAATTATATTAGAACTTATTAAAATAAAAGAGAATGTTTCTTTAACTGAACTTATTGATGAAGTCTTAGATAAAACTGGATATAAGAGTGAACTTGAAAGTATTGATACGTTAGAAAATAGTATAAGGCTTGAGAATTTAATGGAATTTAGAAGTATTACTGAGAATTTTCAAAATACTACTGGTAGTGTTAATTTAGAAGATTTTTTAGATAATATTAGTTTGATTGCTGATAAAGCTGATGATGAAGAAGATGATGATGCTATAACACTTATGACACTGCATTCTGCAAAGGGTTTAGAGTTTAGAGTAGTATTTATGGTTGGAATGGAAGAAGGTATTATGCCTCATGCTAATTCTTTTGAAGAAGAAAATGGGATTGAGGAAGAAAGAAGACTTTGCTATGTAGGTATTACAAGGGCTAAAGAAAGACTTTATTTAACTAATGCTAAAAGAAGAATGTTATATGGAAAAGAAATTAATTATCCTGCTTCTAGATTTATAAATGAAATTAATAAAGATTATATAGAAAGTAATGTAGTAGAAGAAAAAGTATTTAAGAAAGAAGTATTGTATAGTGATACTGATACATTATATAATGTAGGTGATGTAGTAAATCATTTGTCATTTGGAAGAGGTGTAGTAGTATCCGTAGATGATAGATTTGTTACTGTTGCATTTGATAAAAGATTTGGTGTTAAAAAGTTTTTGAAAAATTATACTGGTTTAAAGAAAGGAAGATGATTATGGAAAAAGATTTAACATTATTAGTACTTGCTGCTGGAATGGGTAGTAGATTTGGAGGACTTAAACAAATAGAGCCAGTTGGTCCTAATGGAGAGTTTATTATAGATTATTCTATAAAAGATGCTATTTATGCTGGATTTACTAAAGTAGTATTTGTAATTAAAGAAGAAAACTATGATATATTTAAAGAAACTATTGGTAAGAGAATTGACGGGAAGATAAAAGTAGAATATGCTTTTCAAAAGATAGATGATGTTGAAGAAGGATTAAAGGGTTTAATACCTTCAACTAGAGTAAAACCTCTTGGTACTTCACATGCAATATATTCTGCAAGAGAAGTAATTAATGGAAATTTTGCTACTATAAATGCAGATGATTTTTATGGAAGAGATGCTTATATAAAAGCAGCAGAATTTTTAAGAAATTGTAATGATTTTGAATATGCAATTATAGCATATGAACTTGGTAAAACATTAACAGTTAATGGTTCTGTAAAAAGAGGTGTTATCTTTGAAAAGGACGGTGTGTTAGAATCTTTAAAAGAGAGTTCTTGTACAAAAGATAATGGAGAGGCTTTATGTAAGCCACTTGATGGAAGTAGTGAATTTAGAGTACCGTTAAACTATCCTGTTTCAATGAATTTATTTTGTTTAACACCTAACGTTATTCGTTATATAAAAGATAATATGGTAAAAGATTTTAAAAATGCAGATGATTTAAATACTTATGAATATTTATTACCTAATTCTGTTATGGATAGTGCTAAAGAAAATGGTATTCCAGTAAGAGTTATTAAAACTAGTAGTAATTATTTAGGAATGACTTATAAAGAAGATTTGGAATTATTAAAAGAGGGAATTCAAGAAGAAATTAACAAAGGTATATATGATAGTAAACTTTGGTAATTAAAGATATTAGTTTGAGGAGAACACAATGAAAGAGAGAATAGAAGAGTTAGTTAAGATTTTAAATGAAGCTAATTATAATTATCATGTACTTGATAATCCTACTATTACAGATCAAGAGTATGATAAGTATTTAAGAGAACTTGTTACTTTAGAAGAAAAATATCCAGAATATGTTTTAGAAGAATCTCCTACTAAAAGAGTGGGAGGAAAAGTACTTGATAAATTTAATAAAATTACTCATAAAATACCAATGCTTAGTTTAGGTAATGTATTTAATGAAGATGAAATTAGAGATTTTGATAGTAGAATAAAAAAAGCAGGTATTAATCCTACTTATGTTTGTGAACTTAAAATAGATGGTTTAAGTGTTTCTTTAAGATATGAAGATGGAGTTTTAGTTAGTGGTGCTACTAGAGGTGATGGAGTTACTGGTGAAGATATAACAAATAATGTTAAAACAATAAAAGTTATACCACTTAAATTAAATAAACCTATTACTATTGAAGTAAGAGGGGAAATTTATATGGAAAAGGAAACTCTTAAAAAAATAAATGATGAAAGAAGTAAACAAAATTTACCACTTTTACAAAATGTAAGAAATGCTGCAGCTGGTAGTATTAGACAATTAGATTCAAAAATAACTGCTAAAAGAAATTTAAATAATTGGATATATCATTTACCCAATCCACTTGATTATGGTATTACAAAACATAGTGATGCTTTAATGTTTATGAAGAGTCTTGGTTTTAAAGTTAATCCTAGTTTTAAAATATGTAATAATATTGATGAAGTTTGGAGTTTTATAGAAGAATATACTAAGAAAAGGGAAAGTTTACCTTATGAAATTGATGGTATTGTAATAAAAGTTAATAGTATAGAGGATCAAAATAAATTAGGATTTACTGCAAAGTATCCAAAGTGGGCTACTGCTTATAAATTTCCACATAATGATGTGCTTACTAAGTTGACTGATATTATATTTACTGTTGGAAGAACTGGGCAAATTACTCCTAATGCTGTACTTGAACCAGTTTTAGTTATGGGTTCTACTATTGCAAGAGCAACACTTCATAATGAAGATTTTGTAAATAATTTAGGACTTATGATTGGAGATACTGTTATGATTCATAAGGCTGGCGATGTTATTCCTGAAGTTGAAGGCGCAATAAAAGAAAGAAGAAATGGTACTGAAAAACCTTTTGTAATGATTAAGAATTGTCCAATATGTGGAAGTGTTTTAGAAAAAAAAGATGGACAAGTTGATTATTATTGTATGAATGTGTTATGTCCTGCTAGAAATATTGAATCTTTAATACATTTTGCATCTAGAAATGCCATGAATATTGATGGTCTTGGTAGTGAGATTATTGAGGACTTTTATAATGAGGGATTTATTAAAGAAGTAGATGATTTTTATAAACTTGAAAGTCATAAAGAAGAGATACTTTTACTTGAAGGCTTTGGTTTAAAATCATTTAATAATATGATTGAAGCTATAAATAATAGTAAGAATAATAGTTTAGAGAGGCTTTTATTTGGACTTGGTATTAGTAATGTTGGTAGTAAAACTGCTAAAATACTAGCTAGTAATTATGAAAATATAGATAATTTAATGAATGCTTCTGTTTCAGAACTTACTCTTATTAAAGATATTGGAAGTATTATTGCAGAATCTGTATATAATTATTTTCAAACTCATAAAGATTTGATATATAGACTTAAAATGAATGATGTTAATATGAAATATATTGGAGAAGAAAAGTATATCAATGAATTTATAACTGGAAAGAAATTTGTTATGACCGGTACAATATCTTTTATGACAAGAGATGAAATTAAAGATTTGATTCAAAAATATGATGGAGATTTTAGTGAATCTCTTAGTAGTAAAACTGATGTATTAATACTTGGTGAAAATCCTGGTAGTAAGTATGATAAAGCTAAAAAACTTGGAATAAATATATGGAATGAAGAGATGTTTAAAAATATTTTAGATTCATTAAATAAATAAAAGGCTTAGAAATTAAATTCTAAACCTTTTTTTAATAAAAAATTCTGTCAAACAGATTAATTTATTATTTTAATTTTTTAGCTTCTCTTGCACTAATAATTACTTTTTTACCATTTATTGTTTTCTTTTGTAAATTTGGCTTTTGAGTCATTTTTGTAGCATTTAAAGCATGACTTCTTAAATTACCAGTTAAAGGTTTTTTTGTTGTTACTTTTTTCGCCATTGTAAAGCCTCCTTTTTCTCTTAAAAAGATTATCATATATTCCTTTTGTTGTCAACTCTATTTGATTTTATTTTGTTTATAAAAACACTATTAAAATAAAGCAAAAACTATTTACATGTGCTATAATATTTTTAGGAGGTTTTCATGATTTTACCACTTAAAGTTACAACTGATTTTTCATTATTACAAAGTTTAATTAAAGTTAGTACATTAATTTCTTTTTGTGTAGATAAAAAAATTGATACTTGTGGTATTTGTGATACTAATCTGTTTGGTGCAGTTGAATTTTATAAAACTGCGGTTAAAAATAATATTAAACCAATTATTGGTCTTAGACTAAAAATTGATGGAGAAGAAATTTCTTTATATGCTAAAAATTATGAGGGATATAAAAAATTATTAAAAATTAATACGATACTGTGTGAAAGAGAAATATTAAAAGAAGAAGTTTTAAAAATTATAGATAATGATGTTGTAGTGGTAGTACCATTTGAGTCAAAAAATTTATATAATATATTTCAGGTTAAATATGTTTTTATTAGTTTTAAAGATACTTTTGAATATAAGAATGCAATAATGATTACTAAAAATGTTGTTTATATGAATTTAGTTAGATCTTTTAGTAAAGAAGATTTAAAGTATTTGAAGTATTTAGAAATGATAAGTGATACAAAAATAGATAAATATGATAATGATTATTATATGGATATAGATAATCTAGAATTTCAAGATTATACTAAGTATTTTTCATCCTTATTTAACTTAGTTATTCCTTTTAATGAAAGATATATTCCTAAATATAAAGCAGATGTTGATTCATTTGATTTTTTAAAAAATTTGGCATATAAAGGACTTAGTAAAAGACTTAATGGTAATATAGATAATGTATATGAAGATAGACTTAATTATGAACTTAATGTTATAAATAAGATGAGATTTGTTGATTACTTCTTAATAGTATATGATTATGTTTTATATGCTAAAAAGAATAAAATATTAGTAGGACCTGGAAGAGGTAGTGCAGCAGGTTCTTTAGTTAGTTATGTTATTGGTATAACTGATATAGATCCAATAAAATATAATTTGCTTTTTGAAAGATTTCTTAATTATGAAAGAGTAAGTATGCCAGATATTGATATAGATTTTGATAATACTAGAAGAGAAGAAGTTATTAATTATGTAAAAAATAAATATGGTTTTAGTAACGTTTCTGGTGGTATGACTTATTCTACTTTTAGAACTAAATTGGTGCTTAGAGAAGTTTCTAGAATACTTAAAATTGATAATATATTACTTGAAAAGTTTTTGAAAGAAATTGATAGAGATAAAAGCTTAAAAGATAATTTAAATAATAAGAATGTTTTATTATATATAAATAGTTATGAAGAGTTAAAAAAAGTTTATGAAATAAGTATGAAGTTAGAAAATCTTAAAAAAAATATTAGTACACATGCTGCTGGCATAGTTATAGGAGATAGACCTCTTGATGAAATTATTCCAATGTATAAAAATGGTAATACTTATTTAAGTGGTATTCAAATGGAATTTTTAGAAGATATGGGGCTTTTAAAAATGGACTTTTTATCTTTGAAAAATCTTAGTATTATTAATAATATTATTACTAAAATACCAGGTTTTAATATAAATAAAATTCCTTTAGAAGATGAAGAGGTATATAAACTTTTTAAAGAAAGTGATACAGATGGAATATTTCAGTTTGAAACTGCTACTTTTAAGAGTATGTTAAAAAAATATAGACCAAGAAATTTTAATGAATTAGTAGCAAGTATTGCACTTGTTAGACCTGGGCCTTCTAAAGAACTTGAAACATATATTAAAAGAAAAAATAGACAAGAAGCAATAACTTATTATCATGAATCATTAAAAGATATTTTAAAAGAAACTTATGGAGTTATTGTTTATCAAGAACAAGTAATTAGTATTTTAGTTAAAATGGCTAAATTTACATATGCTCAAGCTGATAATATAAGAAGAGCGATGTCTAAGAAAAAGATGGATATTATTTTAAAAGAAAAAGATAATTTTATAAAAAGAAGTGTTCTTAATGGTTATGATGAAAAGTTAAGTGAAGATATATTTGATCATATATTGTCTTTTGCATCCTATGGATTTAATAAAGCACATTCAGTAAGTTATGCTTATATTAGCTATGCTATGGCTTATTTAAAAGTACATTATCACAATTTATTTATGTTTGAACTTTTGAATAATTCTTTAGGTAATATTGAAAAAGTAAAGGCTTATTTAAGTGATTTAAAGAAAAATGGTGCGAAAATATATCCTGTAAGTATTAATTATTCTAAAGAAGAGTTTAATTATATTGATGGTAAAATAATATTACCTTTTAAAATGATAAAGAATTTAAGAAAAGATTTAATTGAAGATGTTTTAAAAGAGAGAAGTAATGGTAAATTTACTGATATATATGATGTTTTTAGAAGAACATATAAATTTATGAATAGAAGTGATTATGAACTATTTATAAATGCTCTTTTATTTAGTGAGTTTAAAATTAATACAAATACATTACTTAATAATTTAGATGCTTTAATTAATTATGGTGAGTTAAGTAGTGATTTAGGCGAAGGTGCTTATAAACCTGAAATTATATATTATGATTCTTTTGATAAAGAAATACTTAGACAAAATGAACTTAATTGTTATGGATTTTATGTAAGTAATCATCCTGCTAGTAAATATAATGGTAGTGAATTTGTTAAGGTTAATGATTTGAATAAACATTTATTTGAAAGAATAAATATTGGAGTATTAATTGAATTTATAAGATATTTAAAAACTAAAAAAGGTGATGAAATGGCATTTTTACTTGGTAGTGATGAAACTGGAGAAGCTGATTTTGTTGTTTTTCCTAGAGTTTATAATTTACTTAATGATATTAAAAAAGGGGATTTAGTTAAAATATATGGAACTGTGTCAAAAAGGTTTGACAAAGTTAGTGTAGTTGTTAATAATGTAGTAAAGGAGTAGTTCAACATGGATGAATTAGAGAGATTTTTTAATAGTATAAATTTTCCTTATCGAGATGAATTTTCAAATAGTAAAATACTAAAAGTTGTATATAATAGAGAAACTAAAGTATATAATGTTTATTTAGAAATCGATAAAGTTATTTCTTATGATATTATAACTGAACTTTTTATGTGTGGCAAAAAAGGAATTAATGGTAAAGATAAGTGTTATATAGAACTTGTTTATAAAAATATTTTAAAAGAAGATGTCTTTTCTTATGTTAGTAAAATAATTGAGGGAATAGTTTTTGAACATCCATCGCTTTCATTTTTGTCTAATTCTTTAAAAGAAGTAACAGAGGATAAAATAATTTTAGAAGTTGGTAGTAGTGTTGAAGAGAAAACTTTGAAAAATTATATTGAACTTATAGAAATTACTTTAAAAAATTATGGTTTAGGTATTTATGGAATAGATATAATTATTAATGAAGAAATTAAAAATGAATTAAAAAAAGAGATGGAAGATGCTAAAAAAGGGATTGTTACTGAAGTTAAAAAAGAAGATAGTCCGATGGTTTTTGGGTATCATAAAGATGGTGATATTACATTAATTAAAAATATTATGGGAGAGGCTAAAAATGTTATAATTGAAGGATTTATTTTTGGAATAGATGATTCGGTTAGAAAAGGTCAAAAAGGTACTGCTTATATTTTTAATTTAAAGGTAAGTGATAAAACTGATAGTTTTTTGGTTAAATTTGTAAGATTTAGAGAAGATGAATATAATCAAATAAAAAAAGGTATTAAAGTAGGAAAATGGTATAGAATTGTTGGTAATATTGAGATGGATAGTTATAGTAAACAAATGCTATTAATTGGAAAATCTATTGAAAATATAAATAGTAAAGATATACCTCCTGTTGATAATGCATCAGAAAAAAGAGTTGAATTACATACACATACTATGATGAGTGCTATGGATGGTGTTATTGATGCTAAGAATTTAGTTAAATTTGCAAGAAGTTTAGGTCATAAGGCTGTTGCAGTAACTGATCATAATTGTTTACAAGCTTATCCTGATTTATATCATGCTGTATGTGATATTAATAGTGGTATAGAAAATGAAGAAGATAAATTTAAAGTTATTTATGGTGCTGAGATGAGTATTATAAATAATGATGTAGATTTAATTTATAATTTAAAAGAATATGATTTACTTGATCAAGAGTATGTTGTATTCGATACTGAAACTACTGGCCTTACTCCAAAGTATGATAGACTTATTGAAATTGGTGCAGTTAAGATAAAAAATGGAGAAGTATTAGAAAGATTTGATGAACTTATTAATCCTGGAAGAAAGTTATCTGAAAAAATTATAATGTTAACTAATATTACTGATGAAATGTTAGAAGATAAAGATAATGAAGAAAATGCATTGAAGAGATTTTTAAGTTTTGTTGGAGATTTACCAATGGTGGCACATAATGCATCTTTTGATATTGGATTTATTAATGCTACAATGCAAAGATATGATTTGGGTGAATTACAAAATACTGTTATAGATACTATGAGTATGGCAAGAATGTTATATCCTGAATGGAAAAATCATAAATTATCTACACTTGTTAAAAATTTGGAAGTACCTTGGGATGAAGATAGTCACCATAGAGGAGATTATGATAGTGAAGGAACTGCGATTGGATTTTATAAAATGTGTAGGACTTTATTTAATAGAAATATTGAAACTACTACTAAATTATATAATTCAATTAATCAAGATGAATTAATTAAGTTTTCTAGACCTTTTCATATGTCTGTTTTAGTAAAGAATAAAGTTGGTTTAAAAAATTTATTTAAAATAATTAGTTATGCTAATACAAAATATTTGTTTAAAGGTGATCAAACTAAACTTCCAAAAGATGAGTTAAGTCGTCATAGAGAAGGTTTGCTTTTTGGAAGTGGATGTGTAAATGGAGAAATATTTGAAGCAACATATACAAAAGAAGATGAAGAACTTGCTAAAATGATGCAATATTATGATTATATAGAAGTTCAACCACCTGAGGTGTATTCTCATTTAATTAATGATGATTATAGTCCACTTAAAAGTATGGCCGATATTTTAACTCATATTAAAAGAATAATAAAAGTTGCTAAAGAAGCTGGAGTTATGGTTTGTGCAACTGGAGATGTTCATCATTTAAAAAAGGAAGATAAAATATATAGAGATATTATAATTAATCAAAAGTTTAATGGTAAGTTGCATCCTTTAAATAGAAGAGGTATAAAAGTACCTGATATGCATTTTTATACTACTGAAGAGATGTTTAGTGCATTTTCGTTTTTAGATGAAGATTTAAGAAAAGAAATTATTGTTACTAATCCAAATAAAATAGCAGATATGTGTGAAATTGTAGAGGTAATAATTGAAACTGGTGGAGTACCTTTTTCTCCTAGAATTGAGAATTCTAAGGAAATAGTTGAAGATATGGTATATACAAGAGCTAAAGAATGGTATGGAGAAGAGTTACCTGATAATATTAGAGAAAGAATTGAACAAGAGTTAAAAGGTATTATTGGTGGAGGATTTGATGTAATTTATTTGATTGCCCAAAAACTTGTTAAGAAAAGTAATGATGATGGATTTTTAGTTGGTTCCAGAGGTTCAGTTGGTTCATCGTTTGTTGCTACTATGATGGGTATTACTGAGGTTAATCCTTTACCATCACATTATCGTTGTCCAAATTGTAAACATAGTATATTTAATGATGAAAATGGAGAACCTTTAGCAGTTAAATATGGTATTGGATTTGATTTGCCAGATAAAGATTGCCCTAAATGTGGTGCTAAAATGATAAAAGATGGAGAAGATATGCCTTTTGCAACTTTCTTAGGATTTAATGCAGATAAAGTACCAGATATAGATTTGAATTTTTCAGATTTAAATCAAGCTGCTGCACATGAATATACTAAAGTATTATTTGGTGAAGATAATGTTTATAGAGCTGGTACAATTGGTACAGTAGCAGAGAAAACAGCTTATGGTTTTGTTAGAGGTTATTGTGAAGAAAATAATATTATTATGAGAGGAATTGAGGTTGAAAGACTTGCACAAGGGTGTGTTGGTGTTAAGAGAACAACTGGACAACATCCAGGTGGTATAGTAGTTATTCCAAATTATATGGATGTATTTGATTTTACACCTTATCAGTATCCTGCTGAAGATGTTGATGCTGCATGGAGAACTACTCATTTTGATTACCATGCAATTGATCAAGATGTATTAAAGTTAGATATTTTAGGACATACTGATCCAACTCAACTTAGAATGTTACAAGATTTAACTGGTATAGATGTTAAAACTGTACCTTTTGATGATAAAGAAACAATGGGTCTTTTCTTATCGCCTGAACCACTTGGAGTTACTAAAGAACAAATAATGAATGATACTGGTACTTTAGGTGTACCTGAGTTTGGTACTGCATTTACTATTGGAATGCTTAGAGATACTAAACCAACTACTTTTGGTGAACTCATTAAAATTTCTGGTTTATCTCATGGTACTGATGTTTGGCTTGGAAATGCACAAGAACTTATTAAAAAAGGTGTAGTACCTTTTAAAGAAGTTATTGGATGTCGTGATGATATAATGGTTTTTTTAATGCAAGCTGGAATGGAACCTATAAAAGCATTTAAAATAATGGAGTTTGTACGTAAAGGAAAAGCAAGTAAAGATCCAGAGGGATGGTTAAAACATAAACAAACTATGGAAGATGCTGGAATACCTGAGTGGTATATTGATTCTTGTCAAAAAATTAAGTATATGTTTCCAAAGGCACATGCTGCAGCTTATGTTATGAGTGCATTTAGAATTGCTTGGTTTAAAGTTCATTATCCTGCTGAATATTATGCTTCATACTTTAGTACAAGATTTTCAGATTTTGATTTAGAGTCAATGATTAAAGGGTATGATGGAATAAAAGCTAGAATTAATGAAATAATTGGAAAAGGTTATGAAGCAACTGCTAAAGAAACAAGTATACTTGAAACACTTCATTTAGCACTTGAGGCTACTGCTAGAGGATTTAAGTTTGGAAATATTGATATAGAGAAGAGTCAAGCAAAAAATTATGTTATTGCAGATGATGGAATTACTTTAATATCTCCATTTATGTCTTTGGATGGTCTTGGAGATGCAGTTGCAAATAATATTGTTCAAGAAAGAGATAAAAAAGCCTTTTATTGTATAGAAGATTTTCAAAATAGAGGCAAAGTTAATCAAACTACTATGGAAAAATTAAAGATGCTTGGAGTATTTAAAGATATGCCAGTGTCTGCTCAACTTAGTTTATTTTAGAAAGGAATTATTATGAAGGATATAGAAATAGCAAGAAGTGCTAAATTAAAAAATATTTCCTTAATTTCAGAAGAACTTGGAATTAGAGAAGAAGATATTTATCATTATGGAAATTATATTGGAAAAATAAATAATAATATTATAAAAAATTATGAAGATAAAAAAGATGGTAAGTTAATTTTAGTAACTGCAATTAATCCAACACCTTTAGGAGAAGGAAAAACTACTATTTCTATATCTATTGCTGATGCACTTAGAAGGCTTCATAAAAAATCAATTTTGGCACTTAGAGAACCTTCTTTAGGCCCTGTTTTTGGAATTAAAGGAGGAGCAACTGGTGGGGGTTATTCACAAATAGTACCAATGGAAGATATTAATTTACATTTTACTGGTGATATTCATGCAATAACTGCAGCTAATAATTTGCTTTCTGCTATTATTGATAATCATATTTATTTTGGTAATGAATTACATTTTACTAAAGTAGTATGGACAAGATCATTAGATATAAATGATAGAGCACTTAGAAATATAGAAGTTTCTTTAAATAATAATCCAAGAAGTGATGAATTTAAAATAACTGTAGCAAGTGAAATTATGGCAATTTTATGCTTATCTAAAGATATTTTTGATTTAAGAAGAAGAATTGGTAATATTATAGTGGGTTACAATGAAGACAGGCCAATATATGCAAGAGATTTAAAAGCAGAAGGAGCACTTACTGTACTTTTGAAAGATGCGATAAAACCTAATTTAGTTCAAACCTTAGAGGAAACACCCGCACTTGTTCATGGAGGTCCTTTTGCAAATATTGCCCATGGATCAAATAGTATAATTGCTACTAATATGGCTTTAAAACTTGGTGATTATGTAGTAACTGAAGCTGGTTTTGGAGCTGATTTGGGTTGTGAAAAATTTTTAGATATCAAATGTAGAAGTTTAGGAAAGCATCCAGATGTTGTAGTTTTAGTTGCAACTATTAAAGCATTAAAATATCATGGTGGAGTATTAAAAGAAGATATTCTTAAAGAAAATGTTGATGCTTTAAAAGTTGGACTTAATAATTTATACCATCACGTAAATACTATAAAAAATGTGTTTGGATTGAATGTAGTGGTGGCTATTAATAAGTATGATACAGATACACTTACGGAAATAGAATGTTTGGAAAATGAATTAAGTAAGAATAATATTCTATATAGTTTAGTAACTTCGTTTCACGATGGAGGAGAAGGGGCACTAGATATTGCTAAAAAGTTAATTAATATTTTGAATGAAGATGAAGTAGATAGATTTAATTATGTATATAGTGATAATGATGATATAGAATTAAAAATAAAAAAGGTGTGTCAAAAAGTATATGGTGCTTTTCTTGTAGAGTTTAGTTTAGAAGCTAGAAAAACTTTAGAAGAAATAAAAAAATTAAAATTAGATAAATATCCAATATGTATTTCAAAGACACAATATTCTTTAAGTGATGATGCTAAAAATTTAGTATTACAAGATAAATTTAATATACACGTTAAAGATATTTATATAAATAATGGAGCAGAATTTATTGTTGTTATGTGTGGTAATATTATTGCTATGCCAGGTCTTCCTAAGAAACCTAATAGTGAAAATATAGATATTTTACCAAATGGAGATGTAGTTGGAATATTTTAAAGGAGTGATATAGTGGATATTTTTGTACCAGATATGTATTTTCAAAGTATATATACAATTAATTATAAAAAATTAAAGAAAAGTGGTATTAAATGTATAATATTTGATTTAAATAATACTTTAGTTAGTTATAATGTTAATTATCCTAGTACTAAGTTATTAGAATTAATTAAATCATTAGAAAAAGATTTTAAAGTAATTATAGTATCAAATAGTAGTAAAAATAGAGTTAGACCTTTTAAAGAAAAATTAAATGTTGATTCTGCTTATAGGTCAATGAAACCAAGTAAGAAAAAGTTTAAAAAAATTATGAATTTATACGGATTTAAAGATACTGAAATTGTTTTAGTGGGAGATGAGTTAATCGCAGATATTTATGGTGGTAATAGAATGGGTTTTACTACTATATATGTTAATTCGGTAAGTGAAGATGAACCAATGCATACTAAAATTATTAGATCTTTTGAAAAAATAATTATTAAAAAATTAAATAAAAAAGGAGTTTTATTTAAGGGGGAGTATTATGAGTAAATGTGTAGGTTGTGGAATAAAATTACAAGATAAATTTAAAGATAAATTAGGATATACTAAAAAATTAGATAATTTATATTGTGAAAGATGTTTTAAAACAATTCATTATAATGAAGAAAGAAAAATAGATAATTTTAATAATGATGATATTTTAGAAAAAATAAATAAGTTAAATAAAAGTACTATTTTTATTAGTGATTTTTTAAGTTTAAATACTGAGGTAATAAAGATTTTTAAAAAGATTAAAAATAAAAAAATACTTGTTATTAATAAGTGTGATTTAATACCTAATAATATTAAACTTCAACATATTGAAGAAAATATTAAAAATAGTTTTGATTTATATGATGATGTTTTTTTTATAAGTGCTAAACTTAAATATAATTTAAATAAGTTAATTGATTTTATAGAAGAAGAGAAAAATGTTATTATATGTGGAGAAACTTCAAGTGGTAAAAGTACTCTTATTAATAAATTAATATCTAGTAATTTAACTACTAGTAAATATAGTAATACTACGCTTGATTTTATTAAATTAAAATATATGGATTATGTTATTTATGATAGTCCAGGTCTTGTTATAAATAGTAATAAGAAAAATATTACGAATATAAAGGTTATTACTAAAGTATTAAAGAATGATTATAATGTTATTATTGATGATATTGTAATTAATGGAAGTGGTAATGTTACTTTATTTTTAGATGAGAATGTTAATGTTGTTAGTAAGAAGAAAAAAGATGAATTTCAATATAAATATAGCATAAAAGATAAACAAGATATTGAATTAGATAATGGATTTATATTTGTTAAAAATGGATTTAGTATAAGTAGTAATAAAGAATTAGGTATTAGAGATTCGATTATAAAGTAGGGATAATATGAGTGTTATAAAAGTAATGAGTGAGAATTTAGCTAATAAAATAGCTGCTGGTGAAGTTGTTGAAAAATGTTCTTCAGTAGTTAAAGAATTAGTAGAAAATTCAATTGATGCAAATAGTAAAAATATAAAAATTATTTTAGTAAAAGGTGGACTTGAAGAAATTACTGTTATAGATGATGGTAAAGGAATGGATGAAGAAGATGCTAAACTTGCATTTCAAAGACATGCTACAAGTAAGATTTATAAAGATGATGATTTGTTTTTTATAGATACACTTGGTTTTAGAGGTGAGGCTTTACCTTCTATTTGTAGTGTTTCGGAAGTATATTTAGAAACTTGTATGAATGAAGTTGGTACAATGGTTCATATTAAGGGAGGTAATTTAATTGAAACTGGATTATCCAATAGTAGAATTGGTACTAAAATAACTATTACTAATCTATTTTATAATACACCAGCAAGACTTAAATACTTAAAAGGGGAAACTTCAGAGTTATCTATGGTAGTTTATTTTGTGGAAAGAATTTCATTATCGCATCCTAATATTTCTTTTTCTTTAAGTAATAATGGTAAAGAAATATTAAAAACAACAGGAAGTAATAATTTACTTAAATGTATTCATGAAGTATATGGAATGCAAATATCTAGTAATATGCTTAATATAAATGCTACAAGTGATGATTTTGTAATTGATGGTTTTATTTCTAAACCAGAAGTTCTTAAGTCTAATAAAAATCATTTAATTACATTTATTAATGGAAGATTAGTTAGAAATAGTGAAATTAATAGAGCAATAAATGATGCTTATTATACTTATAAACCTGATGGAAAATATCCGGTTGTAGTCCTTAATATTTATGTTGATCCAACACTTGTTGATGTAAATATTCATCCAACTAAACAAGATGTTAAGTTAAGTAAGATGAATGTATTGTATGATTTAATATATAATACTATCAAAAAAAGATTATATGATTCTTTACTTATTCCAGATGGGTTAAAAAAAGAAGATGATAGTAAAGATAATTTTGTAGATGTAAGTGATTTAGAGTATAAAAAAGAAGAAAATCATCAATTTACTATGGATTTTGGTGAATCTAATAAAGAAGTTGCTGTTAAAAATGAAGAATTTAAGAATTTGGTTTTATATCCTGTTGGTCTTTGCTTAGGAACTTATATTGTTTGTGAAAATGATGAAGGAATTTATTTACTTGATCAACATGCTGCACAAGAAAGAGTTAATTATGAACATTATTTAAAAAATCTTATTGAAAGTGAGGTACATATTACAGGATTATTAATACCAATAAATATTGAATTTAGTCATAGTGAATATATTAAATTTAAAGAAAATAGTAAAATATTTACAGATATGGGATTTAAATATAATGAATTTGGTATAAATACTATTCAAGTTACTCATCATCCAACTTGGCTTAGATCTGGGATAGAAGAGGCATCAATAAGAAAAATAATTGATTTAATTATTACTATGGAGGGTAAGTTTGATTCAATAAAATTTAGAGAAAATGTTGCAATAACTTTAGCATGTAAAATGGCTATAAAAGCTAATGAGCATATTTCAATGTTAGAAATTGAGGGATTACTTAAGAATCTAGTTAAGTGTGATCAACCTTATAATTGTCCACATGGAAGACCTACAATTATTAAGTTTAGTATTTATGATTTAGAAAAAATGTTTAAAAGAGCAATGGATTAATTTAATAATTATTGCTTTTTTTGTTGATTAGAATTAGTTATTATATTATACTTTTAGTAGGGTAGAATAATGATAATAGAGGTGAATATGAAAAGAAAAATGTTATTTTTAGCTATTTTTGTTTTTTTATTTATATTTTTAACATATAAAAATTTTTGGAATTTAAAAAATAGTACTTCTAATAGTACTTCTAAGTATGTAGTTAATAATAGTAATAATTCTTTAGCAATTATGATTATGGGCGATGATGGAGAGTATACTCAAAGTGAGGGTATACCTAAAAGTGGTTATATACTTAGTTTAAATAATTCTAAGTGTGTTAATCAAAATGATGAAGTAGTCGATGCAAAAATGAAGTTTGTAAATGGAAAAGTAATTGTTTATACAGAAACAACTTTATATTGTTATTTATATTTTGATAAAAATAATGTTACTGATTTATTAATTCAAAGTACTAATTTGGTTTCTACTAGTCAAACTGTTACATTAAAAGCTAGTGATGTAGATGGTATAGATAGTTATTATTTTGGCAAAATTGATCCAAGTAGTGATAATGTTAGTTATACTAAAGTATCTAATAATGAAGTAAATACTACAGAAACAGTTAGTGAAGAAGGAAAATATTATTTTTCAGTTATTGATGCTTATGGAGAAATAACTACAGTAAATGAAGAATTTTTTAGAACTAGTTTTAGTGTTACAAATGGTGTTGTAACACCTAGTTATGTTATCACTATGAAAGGATATTCGTTCTTGCTTCCTACACCTAGTGCTAATACTGGTTATACTATTGAAACTACTTGGAATGGTAATGGTAAAACATATGCAAGTGGAAGTAGTTATACACCAAGTAGTAATGCTACTTTAAGTGTTAGTGGTGTAATAAGTGGTTATACAGTTAAACTTAATATAGTAAATGGTACTACTACAAGTACAAATCCTGTTTTAGTTCAAAGTGGTAAAAGTGCTCAATTTACTATTAATCCAATTAATGGTTATAAATTAAAAATAACATCAGATGGTTGTGGTGGAACGTTATCAGGATCAACTTATACAATTAGTAATATTACTAGTGATAAAACTTGTTCAATAACATTAAAGAAAAAAAATCCAGCTGGTGAATATATTAAAAATTATGGTCCCACAGGACTTGAGAGTACTGCTAGAAATGGACTTTATAGATTTTTAAAAACTTCTAACAATTATGTATGTTTAGGAACTTGTACTACAAATACTAAATATAGAATTATTGGAATAACTGATGGAAGTACTACAAATACAAAATTAGGTTTAAAGAGTTATCAATTAAAAGTTATTAGAAATAGTGTTTTTGCAAATGCTGTTGAATGGCATAATGTAAAAGATGCTGATATAACTTGGGATCAAAGTACATTATTTACATATTTAAATGTTACTAATAAATCAAAAATAATACCGAGTGGTTGGAGTAATTTAATATCATATGTAAAATGGTATAATGGAGTTATAACTTCAACTGCTGGTAATTATGAAACTGGTGCTTTAGTTGCTAAAAGTGAAATGTCTTCTATAACTAGTGGTACATCACAAATAGGACTTATGTATAGATCTGATTTGTTTTATTCTCATATTGCTAATGGTACTTATGATTGTTTGGAACATCCATATTGTAAAGATTCTTGGATACCAGCATCATCAAACAAGGAATGGACTATGTCTAGGTATAGATACTATACTAATTCAGCAGGTATGATTTATTCAACTGAAGAATATGGTAGAGATGGTGCATATTCATATGACTTTAAGTTTAGTGTAAGACCGGTGTTCTATTTATCAACTGATGTTGATTATAGTGGTGTTGGAAATGGTACTTCATCAAATCCATTTATTTTAGAATAGGCTCTTTAAGAGTCTTTTCTTATGATAATTTGTTGAAAAACAAGGACTTTTATTATAAAATATGTGTAGGTGGTGATGATATGATAAAAGAATTTAAAAAGTTTATTTCTAGAGGTAATGTTCTTGATTTAGCTGTTGGTGTTATTATTGGAGGAGCTTTTTCAAGTATTGTTACATCCCTAGTTAATAATATATTTACTCCAATTATTGGAATTATTGTTGGAGGAAGAGATTTTAGTAATTTATCTATTAAAGTAGGAAGTGCTAAAATAATGTATGGAGCTTTTATACAATCTGTAATTGATTTTTTGATTATTTCAATATGTTTATTCATAATTGTAAAATTTGTTAATAAAATTACAGAGGATATACAAAAGTTAGAAAAGAAAGATAAAAAAGAAGAAGAGAAAAAAGCAGTAGTTACTAAAAGTAATGAAGAGATTCTTTTAGAAGAAATAAGAGATTTACTTAAAGAAGATAAGAAAGGAAAAGTGAAAAAATGTTAGAAAATATTTTATATTTAGTAGGTGGCTTAATTGTTGGAGTTATTTTAGGATTTTTAATATCTAGAATGGTTATGAAAAAGTTTTTAACTAAGAATCCTCCAATAAATGAAAAAATGATTGAAGCAATGATGAGTGGGATGGGAAGAAAACCTAGTCAAAAGCAAGTAAAACAAGTAATGCAACAAATGAATAGATTCAAATAATAGTTGTATAAAATAAAATTGTTTTGTATAATTTATTTGTAAAGCAAAGAAGAAAGATAAGTAATTAATTCGATTTTTTATAGAGAGTTAGTGCATGGTGTAAACTAATAATTGGAAATTAATGAATCTACTTTCTGAGCGTATTAATAAATACCGGTTGAACCGTTAAAACACAGAGTAATATAAAGGATGGTACCGCAGAATTGCTCCTTAGGGAGTTTTCTGTGGTTTTTTTAAGAAAGGATGAATAAAAATGTTAGATATAAAATTTGTTAGAGAAAATCCAGAAAAGGTAAAAGAAAATATAAAAAAGA
>CAKOMS010000013.1 GCA_934096735.1 uncultured Bacilli bacterium
ATACAAAGTATTACTTCCCCATGCTCCTGTATATCCTGATGACTTTGCATCATATGCAAGTCCTCCAATTGATTCATCTCTTATTATCTTTACTAAATTTTCTGTTGTTCCTGAAGAATCTACTTTTGTTGGTATTACTCCGATTATTCTCCATAATTCATTATTAAACCATATATAGTTATTTGGGTCTTGTCCTTCATATCTAAATCCTGCATCTCCTTCATCTACTATACTTCCTGTTCCTGAGGTTCCTACTGTGGATGCTATTGTACTTAATTTTTTACTTTCATCAAATGTTTTTTTATTATATGTTAATTTACATTCTACTGTTGGATTTGATATATCTCCAAGTTCTAATCTTTGATATTTATCACTCCAGTTACTGTTTGGACAAGTTGATACTACACTATAACCAGATGTTAAAGGTACTGTTTCATTTGTAATATTTATTATTAAATCTACTTTAGGTTCAAAGTACAAATAGCAAAATATAGTTTTTTTACTTGTTACAGTTACAAAACTATTGGAATAACTAAGTACATTTTCTACTCTATCGCCATTATTATCATTACATACAGTTAACTCATTATTTAATTTGTAACTTCCTTTTGGAAAATTACTACTCTCAACATAATTACCTGCATCATCTTGTACATAAATAGCAAACATCTTATCATTTTTATTAGATACATAATTATCTTCTTTAATATTTTTATTTAAATAACTTCTATATGCTAAATAAGTTGTTGAAAAACATATAGTTATCAACAACAAAATTAATAAGTACTTTATTCTTTTTACACACATAATTAGCCCTCCACCTATATGATTACCAAAATATGGTAAAATATACGTATGACCAATAATCACACTACTATAACAAGTATATAATTTATAAGTATGATTGTCAATCACATAACCGGACAATTTTGGCAAAAATTTTCATATAATGCTTAGTAATAAGGTGGATTGATAATATGATGGTTAATGTAGAAAAGTATGCTCCAAATGACATAATAAGATTTATGAGAGAAGCTACTAACTTAACACAAAAAGAATTTGCCAAATCAATTGGTAAATCAACAGATTGGGTCAGAAAAAATGAATATGGCATAACAAACTTCTATTTCAAAGATTTAATGAAAATTGCTAAAATTCATGGCTTTAAAATTCAAATAGTTAAAGTTAAAGACAGAGTTGCATTATAAAAATTATAGAGAGTGATTTCTCTATAATTTTTATTTGTCCAAAATGTAAAATAGAACTTATTTTTTATAAATTACAATATAAAAACCTCGTTTCTCTTATGTCCAAGAAACGGGGTTCATATCAATTTTTTAAAAAAACTATCAGTTTCTGTATTAATCATCACTTCTAAAAATAATAATTAATCTTATAATTTCAAGAACACTAGTAAGTACTGAAGCAACATAAGTCATCGCTGCACTTTTAAGCATTCTACTTACTCCAGTTGACTCTTCATCTTCTACTATATTTAAATTTCTAAGTAATTCTTTACCTCTTTTTGATGCATCAAATTCAACTGGTAATGTTACAATTTGAAAAAGTAAACCTACACTTATAAGAACAATACCTAATACAAATACATTAAATAGTTGCGCAATCATACCAATAAGTATAACTATCCAAGAAAATGTAGAAACTAAATTAACTAAAGGAACTAAAAAACTTCTAATTCTCATAAATACATAACCGTCTTTATCTTGAATAGCATGTCCACATTCATGAGCCGCAACTGAAATAGCTGCTACACTTGTTCCATGAAATATATCTTTAGATAATTTAATAACTCTTCTAGTTGGATCATAATGATCAGTTAATTCTCCACTAGTCTCTACTACATAAATATCTTCTAAACCATTACTATCAAGTATCTTTCTAGCTACTTCAAAACCACTTATACCTTTATTATTTTTAACATTCATATATCTTCTATAATTAATACTTATATTAATTTGAGCTATTAAAGGAATAATAATAATTAATAAATATAAAAATATATCTTGATAAAAAACATCATTCATTATATAACCTCGTACACTGTTCCTTCTCTAGTATCTTTAATTATAATACCCATATCTTTTAATTCTTCTCTTATACTATCAGCTTTTTGATAATCTTTATTACTTTTAGCAATATTTCTTTCTTCTATTTTTCTATTAATAAATTCTTCATCTACTACTTTATTAACTTCCATACATAAATCAAGAGATAACACTTTATCAAATGATTTAATTAATTCTTTCTTAGTTACATCACTAACATCACTCTTAAGTACTTCATATAATACAGATATTGCATTAGCAGTATTCATATCATCTTCTAAACATTCAATAAACTTATTATTATATTCTAGAAATACACTCTTATTAACTTCACCATCACTATTTAAAGAAAGTACTTTATTCTTAAGTTTCTTATAAGCATTCTCTGCTTGTTCTAAAGATTCATAAGAAAATACTAATTGCTTTCTATAATGACTTTGTAAACACATAAATCTATAGCTTAATGGATTAAATCCTTTTTCTTTAAGTACAGATACTGTAAGTGTTCCACCTTTACTTTTACTCATCTTTCCAGTAGCATCATTTAAATGTTCACCATGCACCCAATAATTACACCATTTATGTCCTAAATAACCCTCTGATTGAGCAATCTCATTAGTATGATGTGGAAATATATTATCAACTCCACCACAATGTATATCTAAATATTCTCCTAAATATTTTAAATTAATACCAGTACATTCAATATGCCAACCTGGATAACCTACTCCAAAAGGACTATCCCATTTTAAATCTTGAGAATCAAACTTACTTTTAGTAAACCAAAGTACAAAATCAGCTTTATTCTTCTTATTTTCATCAACTGATACTGTATCTCTTACTCCACCAATTAAATCATTTTCTTCTTGATTAGTAAGAACATAATAATTCTTTAATTTAGAAGTATCAAAATAAATATTACCTCCACTAGAATAAGCATAACCAGTATCTAATAACTTACTAATAATTTTTATATATTCAGCTATATTTTCAGTAGCGGGACTTACTATTTCTGGTTTCTTAATATTTAAATCTTTAAAATCTTCAAAAAATTTATCTGTATAAAATTTAGCAATTTCTAAAACAGTCTTATGTGCTTCTTTAGCACTTTTAACCATCTTATCATCACCAGTATCTGCATCACTAGATAAATGTCCAACATCAGTAATATTCATACATCGTACTACATTAAATCCTAAATATCTAAGTGTTTTTTCTAAAACATCTTCCATTATATAAGTTCTCAAATTACCAATATGAGCATAATGATACACAGTAGGTCCACAAGTATACATAGTAACCTTTTCTTTATTCCAAGGAACAAATTCTTCAATCTTACGACTTAATGTATTATAAAGTTGCATAAATATCCTCCTAACTTAATCTATCTATAACTTTATCTTTTCCAATTAAATATATTTCATCTGGTAACTCAGGACCATGTTCTACACCACTAATCTTTATTCTAACAGGCATATACAATAATTTTCCTTTAACACCAGTTTTTTCTTTAACAATATTAATAACTTCAGCAATATTTTCTATATTCCATTCACTTAAATTATTAAGTTCATTTTTATAACTTAAAAGTACTTCTTTAATAACTGGATCACTTTCTAAAAATTCTTCATTTTCTTTACTAATATTAAATTCATCATTAAAGAAAATGCTAACAATTTCATTAATCTCACTACCATAAGATAAATGATCTTTATAAATTAAAAGTAATCTATTAATCCATTCTTCACTCTTATCACTAACGTCATACTTTAAATAAGGTCTAATAAATTTTAAATAATCTTCATCACTTAACATATTAATATATTTATGATTAAACCATCTAAGTTTCTTAATATCATAAGTAGAAGGACTCTTACTAATTCTATTAACACTAAAACTCTTAATTAATTCATCCATAGTAAATACTTCTTTATTCTCTTCTGGACTCCATCCAAGTAATACTAAATAATTAACTATCGCCTCAGGTAAATATCCTTCATTATATAAATCCATAAATGATGCATCACCATTTCTCTTAGATAATTTATTACCATCTTCTCCTAAAACCATTGGTACATGTATATAATTTGGAGTATCCCATCCAAATGCTTCATATAACAAATTATACTTAGGAGTTTGAGATAAATATTCATTACCTCTAATAACATGTGTAATACCCATTAAATGATCATCAATAACATTAGCAAAATTATAAGTTGGATAACCATCACTTTTAAGTAGTATTTGATCTTCTAAAACCTTATTTAAAACTCTAACATCACCATAAACTAAATCTTTAACAACACTAACACCCTCTTTAGGCATAAGTTGTCTTATAACGTATGGTTCATTATTTTTAAGTTTTTCATCTATTTCTTCTTTAGAAAGTTTAGAACATCTTCCATCATACATAAAAGGTACTTTTCTTTCATCAGCTAACTTTCTCATTTCTTCCAGTTCATCTTCTTTGCAGAAGCAATAATAAGCTTTACCCATATTAACTAATTCTAATGCATACTTTTTATATATATCTAATCTCTCACTTTGAATATATGGCCCAACACTTCCTTCATTATTTGGCCCTTCAGAAATATCAATATTACATAACTTAAGTGTATCATATATAAAATCTATCGCTCCATCAACTTTTCTTTGTTGATCAGTATCTTCAATTCTTAATATAAAATCTCCACCATCACGTTTACTAACTAAATATTCAAATATAGCAGTTCTTAAATTACCTATATGCATAAATCCAGTCGGAGATGGTGCAAATCTAGTTCTTGTTTTCATAAACTCACTTCCTACACATTATTTTACCATACATATAGTGAATTTTTAACAAGAATTTTGTTATAATTTAGTGAAAAACAAAAAAACTAAGAAAAATATTCTTAGCTTAAAGTGGCAAAATAGACAAAGATACTTTACCTTTTTCTTTATTAATATCACATACATAAACATCAACAATATCTCCAACACTAAGTACTTCACTTGGATGTTTAATAAATTTATCAGTTATCCTTGAAATATGTACAAGTCCATCATTCTTAATACCAATATCTACAAAAGCCCCAAAAGGAACTACATTTCTAACAGTTCCTTGAAGTTTCATTCCAACTTTTAAATCTTCTAAATGGAAAACATCTTTTTTAAGAAGTGGTTTTTCTAAAATATCTCTAGGATCTCTATTAGGTTTATCCAAAGCATCAATAATATCTTTTAATGTATACCTATCTATATTTAATTCTTTACTTACTAAAGATATATCTAAACTTTTTAACTTTTCTCTAAGTGCATCACTACCAACATCATTTAAATTCATATCAACATACTTAAGTAAATTAATAACATCTTTATAATTATCAGGATGCACTGGAGTAATATCTAATATATTACTACCATTCAATACTCTTAAAAACCCAATAGATTGTTCATATACTTTATCACTAAGTATCTTATTATCTTTAAGTTCTTCTCTAGAACTAATACCTCCAACACTTTCTCTATAATTAATTAATTTAGTTATAGAACTCTTAGATAGACCAGAAATATATTTAAGGATAGTTTGAGAAGCAGTATTAACATTAACTCCAACTTGATTTACTATCTTACTTACTGTAAAACTTAAACTTTCATGTAACTTTTTAGGTTGTACATCATGTTGATATAATCCAACCCCAATACTTTCAGGCTCAATCTTAACAAGTTCAGAAAGTGGATCAATTAATCTCCTACCAATAGATATGGCACTTCTTTCTTCAACATGTAACTCTGGAAATTCTGCAATTGCTAAAGGACTTGCAGAATATACAGAAGCACCAGCTTCATTAACAATTATATATTCAACTTTTCTATCTGCAGATTTAATAACATCACTAATAAATTCTTCACTTTCTCTTGAAGCAGTACCATTACCTATTGCAATAATATCTATATTATATTTATTAATTAAATCAAGGACAATTTTTTTACTCTTTTCATACTCACACTTAGGTTCATGTGGATAAATAACAGAAATATTTAAAGGTTTTAATGTTTTATCAATAACAGCAAGTTTACAACCTGTTCTATAAGCTGGATCAAATCCAAGAACAACTTTCTCTTTCATTGGTACTTGTAACAATAATTTTTCTAAATTATCACTAAAATTAACTATTGCATTATCCTCTGCTACATCCTTAAGTTCACTTCTAACTTCTCTTTCTATTGAAGGCCCAATTAATCTTTTATAACTATCTTCTATAGCACTTATAATAATACTATTAACTTCACTATTACTACTCTTTATAATTTTACTCTTCAAAAATTCTAATATTTTACTTGTATCAACTTCTATTGAAACATTTAAAACATCTTCTTTTTCTCCTCTATTAATAGCAAGCACTCTATATGAAGGAATACTTCTAACTAATTCTTTAAAATCATAATACATTTCATATACTTTTTCTTCATCATTACTTTTACTTTTTTTCTTAGAAGTTAAATATCCATTCATATATGTCATATATCTAATTTGTTTTCTATAATATGCATTATCACTAATCCATTCTGCAATAATATATTTAGCACCCATAATTGCATCTTCAACACTAGTAACATTTTCATTTAAAAATTTCTTACATACACTATCTATATTTCCATCAAAATTACTACTCATAATAATTTTTGCTAAACCTTCAAGTCCATTATTAATTGCAGTAGTAGCTTTAGTCTTTTTCTTTTCTTTAAAAGGTCTATAAATATCTTCAACTTCAACAAGTTTACTAGAATCCATTATTTTATTTTGTATATCTTCTGTTAATAATCCTTTTTCAGAAATAAGTCTTATTATTTCTTCTTTTCTCTTACCTAAATTAACTTGATAACTATATTCAACCTCTATATCTCTAATCTGAGTTTCAGTTAATCCACCCGTTGCTTCTTTTCTATATCTTGCAATAAAAGGTATTGTATTACCACTTTCTAATAATTTTAAAGTATTATTAATACTACCTACACTAATATTTAACTTATCACTAAGTTCTTTAATAACTACATCATTCATAATTAATCTTCCTCTTTATAATTAAATAAATCCCAAACTCCCCCATTTGGATATAACTTAAAATCCATTATTTCATCTTTAACCGGATGTTTAAATCTCAAATGATATGCAAAAAGTGCTATTTGTTTTTTATCTTGCATTCCATATAATTGATCTCCATATAAAGGAAACCCTCTACTAGAAAACTGTAATCTAATTTGATGAAATCTTCCAGTAATTAAATGAACTTTAACTAAATTAAGATCACCTTTTTTATCAATTACTTCATACTTAAGTAAACTATCCTTACCTTCACTACTAATAACTGCTTTCTTATCAACCTTTAATATTTTATCTTTAAATTCTCCATTATTACATAAATTACCATAACATACAAGTAAATACTCTTTTAAAAATATACGCTCTTGTATCATTTTAGAAAGTCTACTAGCAGATTTACTAGTTTTAGCATAAACCATAATACCTCCAACTGGTCTATCTAATCTATGAACTAGTCCTACATAAACATTACCTGGTTTATTATATTTATCTTTAATATATTCTTTAATCATACTAAGTAAATCTTTATCACCAGTTATATCACCCTGACAAAGTACATTAGGTTTCTTTAAAACTACTATAATATGATTATCTTCATATAAGATATCAAACTTATTCATTTTCACATCTTCCAGTAATACCACAAGATAAATATAATGAACTATTTTCTATTGGCAAACATAAATCATCTACAATAATTTTTTTATTTTGAAAATTTAGTTTTAATATATTTTCTAAACTAACAATAGGTAAATTTATCGAATAAGTATTAACTATAAAAAATATAAAATTATCACTAAGTATTTCTTTACATAATTTAATTAAATCTTCTAAATCAGTATCAATAGACCAAACTTCTCCATTCGCACCTCTTCCATAACTAGGTGGATCCATTATTATCCCATCATACTTGTTTCCTCTTCTAATTTCTCTTTTAACAAACTTTACTACATCATCTACTAAGTATCTAACTTGTTTATCTTCTAAATGATTTAATTTAACATTTTCTTTAGCCCAATCAGTCATACCCTTAGATGAATCAACTTGTACCACAGATGCCCCAGCAGACAAACATGCCACAGTAGCAGCTCCCGTATAAGAAAATAAATTAAGTATTTTAACTTGTCTTTTTGAAGATTTAATTTTTTCTATTTCATAATCCCAATTAGTAGCTTGTTCAGGAAAAAGTCCAGTATGTTTAAAACCCATTTCTTTTACTAAAAACTTTAGATTTTTATAACTTACTACCCAACTATCTTTAGTATTTAATATATTTTCCCAATAACCTCCACCAGTATTACTTCTATGATATTTAGCACTAATTTTATATTCACTAAAATCTCCCATATCCCAAGTAACTACTGGATCAGGCCTAAGTAATAAAGTACCATTCCAATCCTCTAATTTTTCACCTTTACTAGCTTTCAATATTTTATAATCTTTCCACTCGCTACTAACTAACATTTTATCACCCACTACATAATTATATAAAAAATTTACTAAAATAAAAAGATAGTATTTTTAATTAACTATCTTAGATATATTACTTACTGCATGTATTCCATCACTAGCAGCAGTTACAAGTTGATATATATCTTTTTTTATTACATCTCCAATTGCATATATACCAGGTATCTTTGTTTCAAAATCTTCATTTACAACAATATAACCTTGATCATTAATAATATCTAAATTCTTAACACATTCAGTAGCAGGTCTATAACCAATATATATAAATACTCCCGCTACATTTAAAACTTTACCAGTATCTAATAACACTTCACTTATCTTACCATCTTCTTCTTTATACTCTTTAATATTAGCATTCAAAATAAGTTCAATATTTGAAGTATTCTTAACTTGATCAATTAAAATATCTTCTCCCTTAAATCCTTCTTTTCTATTAATTATATATACTTTATTACATACTTTTGCTAAATATAAAGATTCTTGTAATGCACTTGAACCACTTCCAACAACACATACATCTTTTCCTTTATAAAATGCTCCATCACAAACAGCACAAGTAGATATACCTCTTCCAAGTAAATCTTTTTCATTATCAAGTCCTAAATATTTAGGTTTACTACCTGTTGCAATAATAAGACTATTACATTTATATTCACCATTATTAGTTTTAACTATTTTTATATCATTTTCTACTTTTACATCTATTACTTCTTCAAATTTATGAAGTATATTTAATCCTTTAACTTGTTCATACAATTTTAAAGAAAAATCAGCACCCTTAATATCTTTAAGCCCAGGATAATTACTAATAGTTTCAATTTTATTAAGCATACCACCCGGAGCACCTTTATCTAACATAAGTACATTCAAATCACCTCTTTTGGCATATATCCCAGCAGTAATTCCTCCAATACCCATTCCAATTATAATTAAATCATACATAACATTTCCTCCTTAAAATCTAACCGGTCCATTTTGTTCTTCATTATATAAATCTTCAAATTTACCTTTTCTACTTAAAATCATACATACAAGAAGCCCTACTACAAAAAGTATTATAGATACAACTTGAGCAGTTTTAAATCCTCCTATCATAAGTGAATCAGTTCTCATTGATTCTATAAAGAATCTTCCAAAAGAATAATACATTAAATAAAAACAAGTAAGTTGACCTCTTTTTAAATAACGATATCTTCTAACAATTAATAAAATAATAAATCCAAGAAAACACCAAAGACTTTCATAAAAAAATGTGGGATGATAATAGACATTATTTATTTTCATACCCTCTATAATAAAATCAGGAATATGTAATTCTTTTAAATGATAATATGTTGTTGCAGCTCCATGTGCTTCACTATTAAAAAAATTTCCCCATCTACCAATTGCTTGTGCAAATAAAAGTGGTACTACAGTCATATCAGTCATTTTAAATGGATTAACACCATATCTTTTTGAATACACTACTAGTGTAATAAAACCTGCTATAACACCCCCATGTATGGCAAGTCCACCTTGCCATACTTTGAATATATCTATTATATTATCTTTAAATTGTGAAAAATTAAAAATACAATAATAAAGTCTAGCTCCTATTAAACCAAATACAATTACCCAAAAAGCCAAATTAAAACAAAACTCTTTCGGTATATTAAATCTCTTTCCTTCTTTTTCTAGCATTAGAATAGCTATAAGAACTCCAGTTAATATTAAAACTGAATACCACCTAACTTCAAAACCAAATATTGTAAAAATAACTGGATTCATATCTTCACTCTCCATAATAATTATAAACCAAAAAAGATAACCTGTGAAGATTATCTTTTATTTTTCTTTATCAAATATTTTCTTTAAAAATTCTCCTGTATAACTTCCTTTAGTTTTACTAACTTCTTCTGGAGTGCCAGTTGCAATAACTTTACCTCCAAATTTACCACCTTCAGGACCTAAATCAATTACATAATCAGCTTGCTTAATAACATCCAAATTATGTTCAATAACAATTACAGTATCACCATTATCAACAATACGATTTAATACTTCTAAAAGTTTCTTTATATCTGCTTGATGAAGACCAGTAGTAGGTTCATCTAATATAAATACTGATTTACCAGTAGCTTTCTTTTGAAGTTCTTTAGCAAGTTTAACTCTACCAGCTTCTCCACCAGAAAGTGTTGGTGCTCCTTGACCAAGTTTAATATAAGAAAGTCCAACATCTTGCATAACTTGCAACTTATCTTTTACTTTAGGAATATTTTCAAAAAATGGTAATGCTTCACTAACACGCATATCAAGCACTTCAGCAATACTTTTACCTTTAAATTTAACTTCTAAAGTTTCTTTATTAAATCTAGTACCACCACAAACATCACAAGGTACATACACATCAGGTAAAAAATGCATCTCGATCTTTTTAACACCATCACCATAACATGCTTCACATCTTCCGCCCTTTACATTAAATGAAAATCTACTCTTAGTATATCCTTTAATTTTAGATTCTTTCATATTTGCAAAAACATCTCTAATATCATCAAACACAGAAACATAAGTAGCAGGATTACTTCTAGGTGTTCTTCCAATTGCATCTTGACTAATATTTACAACTTTGTCTACATTTTCAAGTCCTAAAACTTCTTTACATTTACCAGGTATACACTTACTATTATAAATCTCTTTTTGAAGAGTCCTATAAAGTATTTGATTAACTAAAGTAGACTTTCCACTTCCAGAAACACCAGTTACCACTACAAACTTTCCTAAAGGAAATTTAACAGAAATATTATTTAAATTATTTTCTTTAGCACCTTTTACTTCTAAATAAAGTCCATTACCTTTTCTATGCTCACTAGGTATTAATATTCTCTCTTTACCACTTAAATATCTTCCAGTAATACTATTATCATTTTTCATAACTTCTTCTGGAGTACCGCAAGCAACAATATAGCCACCATTATCTCCGGCACCAGGCCCTACATCTACTAAATAATCAGCAGCAAGCATTGTATCTGTATCATGTTCAACAACAATAAGTGTATTTCCTAAATCTCTCATCTCTTTTAATGAATTAATTAATTTTTCATTATCTCTTTGATGAAGTCCTATAGATGGTTCATCTAAAACATATAAAACACCACTTAATCTACTACCAATTTGAGTAGCAAGTCTAATTCTTTGTGCTTCACCACCAGATAATGTTGATGCTGCTCTAGATAATGTTAAATACTTTAAACCAACATTAATTAAAAAATTTAATCTAGAAAGTATTTCTTTTATCAAAAGTCTACTAATTTCTAACTCTTCATTATTCAATTTTAAATTATCGATAAATTCATATAACTCATCAATCGCCATAGTAGTCATTTCATAAATATTCTTCTTATTAATTTTTACTGCAAGTATTTCATCTTTCAATCTAGTACCATGACAATGATTACAAGTAGATTCAACCATAAATCCTTCAATCCATTCTCTAATCCAAGAACTATTAGTCTCTAAATATCTTCTCTCTAAATTATTAATAATTCCTTCATATCTAGATTTAGTACTTCTAGTACTACCATTTTTTGATACATAATGAAAATTCATTACATCACTAGTACCATATAATATAATATCAAGTTTTTCTCTAGGCATATCTTTAACAGGCACAGAAAGATCTATATCATAAGTCTCCGCTACTGTATTTAAACTAGTAAGATACATATTATTATCTAAATTAATTGCAACAATTGCGCCATCATTAATACTTTTATTAACATCAGGTATAAGTAATTCTTCACTAATTTTAAGTTTAGTACCTAATCCTTTACATTCTTCACAAGCTCCATATGGTGAATTAAATGAAAATATTCTAGGCTCTAACTCTCCAAGAGAAAAGTTACAATAAGGACAAGCATACTTTTCACTCATAAGCATATCTTCTTCATCATTAATTCTAACTATTACAAGTCCATTAGCCATTTTAGTACTAGCCTCAATAGCCTCAAATATTCTACTTCTTTCATCCTTATCAATTAATAATTTATCAATAAGCACATAAATATCATCTTTAATATTTTTTTCTAAAGTAACTTCTTCATCACCACTATACATTACTCCATTAACTTTAATTTTAGTATATCCCTTACTTCTTAAATCTTCAATTAATTCTTTATGAGTACCCTTTTCTCCTCTTACTACTGGAGAAAATATTTCTATTTTAGTACCACTTTCTAAATCTAAAACTTTATTAGTCATTTCTTCAACACTTTGACTCTTAATCGGAATTTTATGTTTAGGACAATAAGGAACCCCTATTCTTGAATACAATAATCTTAAATAATCATAAAGTTCAGTAATTGTACCAACAGTAGATCTAGGATTCTTATTTGTAGTTTTTTGATCAATTGAAATAGAAGGAGATAACCCTTCAATTGAATCTACATCAGGTTTACTACTATTACCTATAAATTGTCTAGCATATGCAGATAAACTTTCTACATATCTTCTTTCACCTTCAGCATATATAGTATCAAAAGCAAGACTACTCTTACCACTTCCAGAAACTCCAGTCATAACAATTAATTTATTTTTAGGAAGTTCTAAATCAACATTTTTTAAATTATTTTCTCTAGCACCTCTAATAACAATTTTATCCATAAAACACCTACTTACTATTTATTCTAAACAGAGCTACTTACTTTATGCACTGCATAAATACTATACCAAACAAGTGTATGTTAGTCAAGAAAAAGATTCTTGCAAAAAAGCTAAGTTTTTTCTAAAAACAATGCTTTTTAAAAAATTAAATATCTCGTATAAAATACAGATAATACAAATACAAAAAGATGATACTATTAAAGACGCTAAAAAACCAGTTATATTATATTTTAATAAAAAAATATCAATTTTCTTAAAACTTAATATAAATAAAAATATTCTATGTAATCCCAATATTGGAAGTGTTCTTTTTCCCAAATAAACAAATATATAATTATTATTTTTATAAGTTGCAATTATTAAAGAAACAATAATAAAAAGTGACGATATTAAATAACTATATGAAGTTATATTTAATATTTGAATAGAATCATTTCTTGTAAAATAAAGCCCTAATAAAAAACACACTATACTTATAAAAATTGCAATTAAATTATAATTTTTAATTAACTCTAAATAATTTTTAATTTTAATATCCTTAATCATTTTACCAATTCCTAAATAAAATATACCAGCAGGTAAAACTTGTAATGAAAAAGGAATAAAATCATTAAAATATAAATGCATATATCTATAAGATGGAACAGTAAATATTCCAAAAATAAATATAATAATATAATAAACATATTTATTTTTTACTTTTAATATAAAATAAAAAATTAATGAAACTAAAAAGAATAATGGTAAATACCATAACGCATAATTATTTACATAAATTAAATAACTTCCATTTAACAAAAAGTACTTAAAAGCATTACTAATACTAACTGGTTCAAAATAAATGTTAACAAGTACAAATGAAATAACAAAATAAACAAAATAAGGTAGTATAATATGTTTTAACTTATTAAAAATAAATTGTTTAAATGTTCTATTGTTTTTAAATAAATATCCAGAAATGCAAAAAAATAACGGCATATGAAATCTATAAATAAACCAAAACATTCCATACTCAGTTAGCCAACAATGACCAACCACAACCAAAAATATTGCTAAACCCTTTAAATAATCAATGTATTCGTTCTTATTAACACTATTCATTTTTACACCACAACGAATACATAAAACAAGTATTATTAATTTCTTCTATTCCAAGAAGGAGTGCAAGCACCCCCCCCCCGGAAGTCGTTTTTGAAAATATCTCTCATAAAAATTCCTCCCGAGTTCCGAGTTCATACTCTAATATTTTTATTTTCTGCTAAAATGATACTATAAATTTATAAATAATTCAATAATTTATAAATACGTGATACAATATTCATGGTGATAAAATGAAAAAATATAAATATATAATTATACTAATTATTTTAATTGGAATATCTTCCATTACATTCTCATATATAAAAAAACAAAATAAAAATGAAGATAACACTACAATAATAACTGATAAAGAACAAAATAACGAAGCAATAAACAATGAAGAAGAACCTTTTAAAGACCCTAATCCTATCGCAGTAAGTTTATATAAATATTATGGAAGAGGAAAAGCTAGAGAAAAAATTACTGAATTTACAAACACTTGGAAATATCACACTGATATATCGTCTTTTGAAGTATATTACACTACTGAAAACACATTAAAAATAAGTAATCAACAAACACTATTCGATGAATATTTAAAAATGCATACTGATTATAACAACTATAAAATTGGCTATAATGTAAAATTTTTAATAAATAATAAAGAAATAAATAAAACTATTTTATCTCCCAAAGATACTGAAGAAATATTTGATTATTTAGAACTATATTTATATGATGACTATCACAGAACTCCTGGAGTATGGTATAGTCATACAACTGAAGAAGAAATGAATGAAGAAACACTTTTAACATCAATAAAATTAACATCAGGTAAACTTATTGATGAAATAACAAGTGATATAACACTTACCGTATTTACTTATGACATAACTGATACGGAAAATAAAGCATTTACTGAAAATAATGAATATATTGGAAATAGTAAATACTCTATAACTATTAAAAGATCATAAAAAAGCAAGAAATTTTTTATTCAAATTATTTCTTGCTTTTTATTTCCATAAGTTCACTAGGAACCTTAACTCCTAACTTATCATATTCTTCTTTTAAAAGTTTCATAAAAGTTCTATTAATATCATATTGAGTATTTGATACACAATCTATTTCTACTCTATAAATAAAATTATTACTATTAAGTACTTCAATACCCTTAATTGATGTATCTTTAACATTTTTATTATCTTTTACTTTTTCTATAACTTTACTAACAGTATCATTAATTACTTCTAAAGAAAGATCATATGGTACAGGTAAATTCATAATTAATTTAGTATTATACATACTATGATTTATAACACTATTTATCATACTATTACCTATTACCATAACTTCACCATTATAAGCTTTAATCTTAGTAGCCTGAAGACCAAGTTCTACTACTTCTCCAAAAAAGCCATTAATCGTAACATAATCACCTTGCATAAAATGGTTATCAAATATTATAGTAATACTTGCTAAAAAATTCTTTATAATATCTTGAAAAGCAAGCCCTATAATAGCACCAACAATTCCTAAAGACGCTACAATACTAGTAGTTTTAACTTCAAATACATTAAGTATAGCAAGTATTGTAATAATACCTATTAAATACTTAATAATATTCTTTATTAAATTTATAATAGTAGTTTCTCTTTTCTTTTGTAAATTATTTTTAATAATACTTATTCTATTATTAATAAGTATCTTTTTTACAATAACACATAATAGTTCATATATAAGTATTCCAAGTAAAATATAAATAATAGGTAAATATACTTTAGGTGAAATATTAACTTTTAAAATCATTCTTCACTATCCTTAACTATTTCAGCTTCTTTTATATCTTCTTTACTATTAATCTTTTTATTAACTTCTAATGAAGCATTCTTATAAACAAAATAAGATATAAAATCTATAAGACCATAAAGCATCATAAATAAACCAATAATAGATATAGCTAAGTTAGAATAAAATACTATATAAAAACCTAACCCAATAAGTATTATACCTACAATTATTAAACTATAAAATCTAGCATCTCTTACTGGATATATCATTGATGTATATATTCTACTTATACCAGACATAATTACCCATACACCTACTACTATTCTTAAAAGTAATTCAATCGCACCAGCAAGTAATATAAATAATAATCCAAGTATAATTGCAGTTATACCAAACATAATCTCATTATAATTAACTACTTTAAGTCTTCTATCATTAACTATATAACTTATTGTACTATAAACTCCTACAAGTATTAATCCTCCCCCAATTACATAAGAAATAACTTTAACAACCATCTCAGGTTTTACAAAAATAATCATTCCTAATATAAAGAAAACAATACTTGATAAAAGAGTTATTTTTCTTCCATCTTTCATATAACACCTTCCTATAAAGAAATTATACAATCATTTTATTAATTATTCAATTTTACTTTCTAAAAAATTACACTTCTTACATAATTCTTCACATTTTTTATTATTATTAAATCCATTTAACATATTATTATATCTCTTACTATTTATAATAACATCTAAATTACTTTCAAATATATTACCAAGATTTATTACACCAAAAGTATCAAGACAACATGGCACAACTTCACCATCACTAAGTATACCAATATGATCTTTTAATGCATAACACGTACCAAATTCACTATTAATTTCATTGTCTAAACTAGGCCAAATAAAATATGAACCAATATTAATGAAAACATTATCTTTTATTTTACTATTTTCTTTTAAATTAACACTCGTATTATATCTATCATTTATATATTTAATCATTTCTTTATTATATTTATTATCTACCCAAAATCTTAAACTAATGTAAGTATCTTTTGATAACTCATCTATAACTTCAAATATATTATTCATATAATCTTTCAAACTAACTTTATATTTAGTATCATATGAATGTAGTGATATATTAATTTGTCTAATATTATGATTATTTTTTATTCTTTTAATCAAATAACCATTAGTAGTAATATTTATATTAAACTTATTACTTCCAATATTTATAAATTCATTAATTAAAGGATGCATTAAAGGTTCTCCAGATACATGTAAATACAAATATTTTGTAAATCTTTCTAATTTATTAAGTATTAATTTATATTCTTCTAAAGCTAAAAATCTATTTTTATCTTTACTACCATTACAAAAATCACACTTTAAATTACACTTATTAGTTATTTCTAAATACACTTTTTTAAACATATAAACCCCCATTTTTATTATATCATCATTTCAATTTTTTTAAGATGAATTTTTTTCATAAAAATACTAAAAACAATTGACAAAACAATTAAAATCGATTAGGATATTAACTACCAATTCGGGAAATCCCGTATTGGTGCTAGTATCACACTAGTCAACCCCTTTTTATTCTTTGAGACCACATAAAGTGGTCTCGCTTTTTTTAAGAAAAATAAAACTCCCAAATAATTTGAGAGCTTTTTATTTATTATTTATTATATTCCTCTACCATCAATAATTTCTTCATCTCTATCCATATTATAATAACTAAGTAAAATATCATAAGCTTCTCTAGCATAAGTAGGTTCAATATATTTATTAAATAAATCTCTATACCCATCCAAAGCATTATCATAGCCAAAACAATCTATAGACATAAGTTTCTTAGCAATTTCATGATCTTTTCCTTTTAATGATTGAATTGCTAAAACAGTAGCAAACAATATATAATCAGCATACGTTTTACATTCTTTTAATTTATCAAATTTTTCTCCTCTTCTAAAATATTCCATAACAGTAGAAGAAACCATAGTCATATCTAATTCTGGATTATTTGCTTTATAACCCTTAGCATCAGTTAAAACTTCTCTTTCTAAATATCCCAAAGCTCCAACACAACCATTATCCAAATCATCACTCCTAGAAACAATTTCAGTAGTCTCTAATATTTCAGGATCCATCGGAGCTTTTTTAAATGGAATAAATTGCATTCTTCCATGATACATAACACTTTGTCTTATTACATCAAGTTCAAATGAAGGCCTTAATTTCTTTTGAAATAAAAATCTAGTTATCAAATCTTCACCCAAATTATGATGAAGTATTAAGTCATCCCTAAAACCACCCAAGATTTCATATTGTGGAAATCTTCCTATATCATGAAATTTAGCAGCAACTTCAGCAATCTTATTACCAGGAGCAATCATTCTAGTTATAAGCGCCGCTCTATTTATATGTGCTATTTTATCTAAAATAGTATCTTTACCTTCTAAATTAGCATACTTTTTATATTGTTCTTTTAAATAATTATCAATAAAATTATCCAATTGTGCTAATACTTGTAAATCATATTGCATACACATCACCACACATAAATATTACCATAAACATAAAATAATTACAATTTAAAAAAAATAGCAATATTACTATTTCATTGCTATCTTTTTATAATACTCATATCTTTTTATTGCATTTTCTTTTTGAAGTAAAAGAAGTTTATCAGCAAGTTCTTTATCTTTAATTTTTAATGCTCTAAATCTAACCTCATTATTTAAAAATTCCTCATATTTTGAAAAATCTGGTTCTTTACTATCTAGATATAATTCTTCAGTTTCACCATTATATCTCATTAACAAAGTATACCCAACTGAAACAGCTAAAGCACTTTCATTCATTTGACAAGACATACCATTTTTAATACCATGTTCAACACAAGGAGAATATGCAATAATTATTGCAGGACCATTATGCTCCATAGCTTCTTTAAATACTTTAATAGTATGCATTATATTACTACCTAAAGAAATACTAGCAACATAACAATTTGGATAACACATTGCAATTCTAAATAAATCTTTCTTATATGTTTTTTTACCAAAATCTGCAAACTCTGCAACTGCTCCAATCTTACTAGACTTACTCGCTTGCCCTCCAGTATTTGAATATACTTCTGTATCAAGAACTAAACACTTAATATTTTCATTTTGACTCATAACATGATCAAGACCACCAAAACCAATATCATATGCCCAACCATCACCACCAAAAGCCCAAACAACTCTAGATGGAATATAATCTATTAAATCTTTTAATTCTTTTGGTATATCTTTATCTTTAATTTTATTATAAACATCTCTAGTAACAGAATAATCTTCCATATTATTAATCCATAACTCATATAATTTTTTAACATCACTACTTACTGAATCAATACTTTCTTTCATAACATGTAATATTCTGTCTCTATTACTTTTATAAGATGAATGAATACCTAACGCAAATTCAAGATTATCTTCAAATAATGAATTAGCCCAAGGAATACTATAAGGAGTTGATGGAGCACTTCCACCATAAATTGAAGAACATCCTGTTGCATTAGCAATTACTAATTCATCTTTAAATAATTGAGTTAAAAGTTTAATATAAGGAGTCTCTCCACAACCAGCACAAGCACCACTAAACTTAAAACAAGATTTCTCTAAACTAGCACCTTTCATATTAAACTTATCTATAATTTTTGGATTTTCATAACTATCAAAATATTTTTTACATATTTCTTCATTTTCTTTACTACCATTACCAAAACTTAATGCATTAGTAGGACAATTTTTAATACAAAGTCCACAACCAGTACAATCACTCCCACTAATTGCTAAATAATAATTATATTCTTTATTACCAGTACATTCTTTACCAACATTATCTTTTAATAATAATGGTCTTATTACTCCATGAGGACAAACAATATTACATTTACCACACTCTATACATTTATTCATATCCCAAACTGGTACTTCGTATGAAGTATTTCTTTTTTCATATTTAGTTAAATCACTTGGAAAACCACCATTTCTAAATGGAACCAATTCACTAACTTTTAAATCATTTCCAAGTCTATTATTAATTTTTTCAAAAATATTTAATTCTTCATTTTCATTATTTTCTTCACTCACTAAAATATTATCTAATACTTTTAAATCATCTAAAGAATTCTTAAGAGCATTTAAATTATTAGTAATAACATCTTCTCCCTTAGTAATAAAAGCTTTTCTTATACTGTCACAAACTAGTTCATAAGCATTATTAATACCAAGTAATCTAAGTATTATAACTTCCATAATTTTATTAATTTTACCACTTATATTATTTTGAATAGATATTTTAGAAGCGTCAATATAATATACAGTAATATTTTTATTTTTAATTATCTCTTTCATAGAATTAGGAATTAATTTATTTAATTCAATCTCATCTTTACTAGTATTTATAAGTAATTTACCATTTTCCATTATTCCATCAAGTAAATTAAAACGTTTAAAATATTCATCTTTAGTAACTACTACTATTTCCGGATTTTCTACATAAAAAGGAGCATATATTTCTTTATCACTAATTCTTAAATTAGAAACAGTAACACCACCACTTTTTTTAGAATCATACTCAAAATATCCTTGTACATATTTATCTTCTTTACCAATCATTTTAAGTATTTCTTTAGAAGCACTTACCATACCATCTGAACCAAAACCAAATATTTTAACTTCATTAGCAAAAGGTTTTAATTTAAAATAAGATTTTTCTAAACTTAAATTAGTTACATCATCACATATACCAATTGTAAAATTATTCTTTAGTTTTCCACTAAGCATGTCAAAAACTGAATATATATCACCTGGAGTAGTATTTTTACTAGAAAGTCCATATCTACCACCAACAATATTAATATTCTTATTCTTAAGAGCATTTACTACATCTAGATATAAAGGTTCGCCATTACTTCCACACTCTTTAGTTCTATCTAAAACAGCAATATTTTTTACACTTTTAGGTAATACATCTAATAAATATTTTTCACTAAAAGGTCTATATAAATGTACATTAATCGCTCCAACACTACCACCATTATCATTAATATTATCAACAACTAATTTAATTGTATCACTAATACTACCCATAGAAATAATAATATTCTCTGGATTACTACTACCATAATAAACAAATGGTTTATAAGATGTATTCATAATTTTGTTAATTTCATACATATAATCATTTACTATATCAGGCATTTTATTATATAAACTATTTCTAGCTTCTACAGATTGAAAATAAATATCTTCATTTTCAGCCATACCAAATTGTTTATTACAATTTACATTTAATGCATTCTTTTTAAATTCATTTATTTCATCAAAAGGAACAAGTTTTAATACATCTTCATCTTTAAGTTCATTAATAGTATTTAACTCATGACTAGTTCTAAAACCGTCAAAAGCATGAATAAAAGGTAAATGACCTTTTATTGAAGACAAATGTGCTACTGCACTAAGGTTTTGTGCATCAAATGGATTACTACCTACTAAAATACAAAAACCAGTACTTCTAGTAGCATAAATATCAGAATGATCTCCAAATATAGATAAAGCATGAGTAGCAACAGTTCTTGCAGCAACATGTATTACACCAGGTAAACATTCACCAGCAATTTTGTACATATTTGGTATCATAAGAAGTAAACCTTGACTTGCAGTAAATGTAGAAGCAAGACTACCAGATAATAAAGCACCATGAAAAGCACCAGCAGCACCAGCTTCACTTTGCATTTCAATTACTCTAGGTTTTGTATTAAAAATATTTTTTAAATCAGTATGACTTAAATAATCTATATTAGAAGCCATTGGACTAGAAGGTGTAATTGGATAAATACTACATACTTCACTAAATAAATAAGCAATTCTACTACATGCAGTATTTCCATCAACTTGTTTTTTCATTTTTATCACCACCTAAATTATAAAATAAATATACTTTTTTTACTAGTCAAAATAATACAATAAAAAATCACTTTCAATTTGAAAGTAATTCTTTTTTTAGTTCGGGAGAACTTTTTCTATTTTTATGTCTTCGTTGACATACAAGACACACTCAATCTAAGGATTATTATAAAGTCAATAAGATTAATGTGTATGGGTCTTCTATTTCTCCAGTTCCACTGATTATTTTTATATTTTTCTTTAAAGATATAGCAGGCCGGATCCCGAAAGAGCCATTCACAAAGAAGCCTCTCAATCTACCACAGTTTGCGTAATAGGCTTCAGCAAAGTTACTGCTGAAATCGCGAGGGGACAGCAACCAATAATCATCACCTTTAGTATTATTTAAATAATTTTTTTCATCAAAATAAAAGGCAAGATTTGCTTCTTTTGCTGTTAATAATCCTACTGAATAATCTAATGCATTATTTCCATATCCAAGAGTTCCTCCTGAATCAACCTTTAATGTAAATTGGTCTTCCTTATCTTGACATGTTAATCTTGTATCATTTTTATCATAATCATTAAATTTTAAAACACTTGCAGAAGCTGATACACTTCCACCATTTGGATTCCATCCTCCTAAGTTTGATATATTTCTATTATTGCAATATATTGCATTCTCTAAATAATCTGTTACATTTGTCATGTTTGTACTATACCAATTATCTATTACTGTCTTTATATTACTACTTGTTGTATTATAATTAAACATTTCATCTAAGAGATCTTCTATTTTTTTACCATTTGTTAATGTCATATAATATGCTATACTCGTTGTACTACCCATATGATAAATATAATAAACTGTTGAACAACTTGAACTTGTACTTAAACATGTATAATGTTTTGTACTAAGTTTACTATACATATCTGCTATTGCTCCACTTTCTGCATCACTTAATGTATACGTTGTTCCATTCCATGTTACATCACTTCCATAATAATATGTTCCAAATGAGGATGCTGATTTTGAAGAATATGCATACACAGTTCCATACATATATCCGACATGGGCTGGTGAATCACCTATTTTATTAAATGCAACTTTATTTTGATTTATATAAACATCTGCTCCTGTATTACATTTTGTGTCTTCTGAACACACTCCATTATAAATAAGTTTTACACCATCTGTCTCGGTTGTTCTAACCATCTTCCAACAATAATTATTTAATACTAGATTATTATTTGTTATGTTTTCTGCATAATAATATATATCTTTTCCGTTTTCATCAGTTGTCTTTTCTACTCCATTTTCTTTTTCATAATCATCTATTACTTTTGCATAAACACTATTATCCTTATCAAAATATAAATAACAATATACTGTTTTATTTGTACTTGCTGTTACAAAACCATCACTATAACTTAATACATTATCTATTTTATTACCATTATTATCTACACATGATGACATTTTTTCATTGAGTACATACATTCCTTCTGGAAATGTACTTGATTCATTATAATTACCAGTTCCATCATTTATCATTACTGCAAAAAGATTATTAGATTTATTATCTAATAATTTAATGTCATCTAGTGTATTATTCTTATTACCAAAACTCTTAATCCCTAAAAATAAAGTTACTATTTCTATTCCAAGAAGGAGTTTCACAACCCCCCCCCCGGA
>CAKOMS010000014.1 GCA_934096735.1 uncultured Bacilli bacterium
CCTCCTTGCCGGGAATTGGCTCCTTTATTATATCAAAAAGCCGCACCCTAGTGGTGCGGTTCAAATTTCAATTTAGGTTAAAAATTGTTGATAAGCAATAAGTTTTCAACAACTTTTAATATTAAACAAAAAGCCAAAAATTAATTAATGTATTTCAAAAAGTTTACTTACTACATTCTAACATTATCACAAAAGCATTAATTATTCAAGTCTTGCATTTTTAATAATTAAAGTGTAATAAGTATATGGAGGAAATTTTATGAATAAAAATATGACTGCACTAATGAGTGCGTTTGTAAGAATTTATCATTCAAAAAATAGTAATATAAAAATATATAATGATAAATATGGTGATAAAATAATCACAACTGAAGAGTATCATAGCATATCAGAAAATTTAACGAATGGAATTAAGTTTTTTAATCCAGAGTATCAAGGAAACAATCCTTTAAAATGGATAGTAAACAATAATCTGGCTCCAGCTGTACTTGCAAGATCTTCATTTAATGAAAAACATTTATTAAATGAAATTAATTTAGGATTAAAGCAATATGTAATTTTAGCAACTGGTTATGATACATCATCATTTAAATTTAATAATGTTTTAAAGGTGTTTGAATTGGATAAAAAGGAAATGATTGAAGATAAGTTAGAGAGAATCAATAATGCTAAACTGGATACAACAAATATAAATTATATATCCGTTGATTTTGCGACCGATTGGGTTAATTCATTAATTGAAAACAAAAATTACAATTCAAGTGCTAAAACATTTTGTTCTCTTTTAGGCATAAGTTATTATTTAGAAAAAAACACTTTTAAAAATATCATCAAGGAAATATCTAAAATTATACCAAGTGGAAGCACTATTTTGTTTGATTATCCAAATATTTTTGAAACAAATAAAGAAAAAATAAATAAACAACTTGCTCAAGAAGCAAACGAAGAAATGAAATCAGTTTACTCCTACAATGCCATTGAAAAAATCGCAGAATCTTGTAATATGTTAGTGTATGAACATTTAGATTATAACGATATTAATAATATGTTCTTTTATAATTACAATACTATTAATCCTAGCAATAAAATAATTGCTTCAAAAGGAGTAAGTTACGTATATTTAGTAAAACGATAAGAAATAATAAGTGAATTAATCTAAAATGTAACTAATAAAGCTGACTCTAAAAAAATAGAGAACTACTTTAAAGGTAGCATTTTAAACTATTTATTTGCTTTCTGTTTTTATAAGTTTTGCATGTACCACTAATTTATTTGTACTTTTATAACAAGTAGAAAGAGTTAAAATTGTATTACTTGTATTTACACTTGTATTAAAATCATAAAAACTTCTATTTTTAATCATATCTAAAAAATTTTGATAATGATTATCATCTTTAAATTCAGTTAATAAATAATCATTTGTAGAAGGAATATAATAAACGCTAAATATTTGCCATAGACTATTTTCATTTAAAGAAGAGATTTTAATAACATAGTTATCAGTATTATTAAACCATTCATCCTTTAACACATTTTTTAAAGTTCCAAACATAGTCTTATCAATTCTAGCATGTGCATAAATAATTGTATTTTTATTTGTAAAATCATTATTTCTATAATCCATAAATAACCAACCAGCATTATTATAAGATTTATCAAAACTATGATTTAAATAATAACTATTATTAGTTGATTGAACAAATGGATAATTAATATTTGTGCCATTTACTTGAATCCATCCCTTAACATCAGAATTAATTTTTTTAAGTTCACTAAAATCAACATCTATCATATTCATTTTTAAATAGTCCCAATATGGATTAGATTTTGGTACATCTTCACTTTGTTTAACAACTAGAGTATTATTGTTATCATTATTTTCATTAATAATAGTTTTATTTTGCAACTGTTTAATTTGGTTATCGGTTTTACCTGCATCAATTTTCCATTTAACTATCTCAAAAACAGAATATACTAACAAACAAATAAAAAATACATTTACAATTATTAAAATAATTTTTTTCGAGTTAAATCTTTTCATTTTATAATGTCACCTTTAAAGTATTATACATTATTTAAGACATTAAGAAAGTATTAATTAAACATTTTAACTTCAAATTGAATAAATATTATTGTAAAATTATTAATATAAACAGGAGGAAACTATGAAAGTAAAAAATAATTATGATGAGTGTTTAACAAATTTAGCATGCTCAATAAAAAAATATTTTAATTTAGATTACAAACATAAAACAATTGATTATATCGACAAATTATTAAATGAAAAAAAGCCTAAAAATGTTGTAACAATATTATGCGACGGTATGGGTTCAAATATATTAGATAGAACTTTAGAAGAAGATTCATTTTTAATAAAAAACAGATTAAAAGCAATAACTTCTGTATTTCCAGCAACAACTGTCGCAGCTACAACTTCTATGATGACCGGATTAAATCCTGTTGAAACAGGTATGTTAGGTTGGGATATGTATTACAAAGAAATTGATAAAACAATAACAGTCTATTTAAATTGTGAGAAAAGTGATGAAAATCATATTCCTGTAGATGAAGCAATCGAGTATAAAAAAAATCATATGATAACTAAACCAATAAATGATGAAATAAATGAAAAAGGTGTAGATAAAGGGTATATATTATTTCCATTCGGTCCAAATTCATACAAAGATATAGATGATTTATTTGAAAAAATAGAATCACTTTGTACTCTAGATGAAAGAAAATATATTTATGCTTATAATACAGAACCTGACAGTAGTATGCATGTATTGGGTACCGATGCTACAAAAGTAAAAGATATAATAAAAAATATTAATGATAAAATTGAAATGTTGAGTAGAAAATTAACTGATACAATTATTTTTGTAGTAGCAGATCATGGACACATAAATATAGAAAATATTATGCTAGATGATTATAAAGATTTAGTGGATTGTCTAAAAAGAAACACCTCCCTAGAAGCAAGAGCAGTAAATTTTTATATAAAAGAAAATAAATTAGATATTTTCCCTAGTCTATTTAATAAATATTTTAAAGAAGATTTTGATTTATATTCCAAAAAAGAAATAATTGATAGTGGACTTTTTGGTGATGGAGTAGAAAACGATATCTTTAAAGACTCAATTGGAGATTTTATTGCTATAGCAAAAACTAATAAAGCAATTTTATATAATGGTTCGGAAGAACTTAAATCTCAACATGCAGGATATACTGATGATGAAATATTTGTGCCATTAATAGTAATAGATACTGATAAATTTAATTAAAAAAGGAGAATAATTATGTTTAAAAAAAATATGAGAGAATATACCCATGAAGAATTTGTAAATTTAGTTCTACAATTAAATGAACAAGAATTATTAGAATTAAGTGCAACAAAAGGTGGTTATCCAGTTTTATTTAGAATGTCACTAGATGAGAGAATAAAACACATTCCATTTATTCAAACAGGTTCAGCAATCATAATAAGAAACGAATTAGGAGAAATATTATTGCAACAAAGAACTGATAGAGATATATGGGGACTTCCTGGTGGTTGTCAAGATTTAGGGGAAGATTTAAAAACAACTGCAGTAAGAGAAGCATATGAAGAAACTGGGCTTAAATTAAATATAAAAGATTTAAAACTTATTGATACATTATCCGGGGAAACTAGAAAAAATAATTATCCGAATGGAGATATCGTATACAATAACACTTCACTTTATTTAGTAGATGTTGCAAAAATTGATACTGAAAATTTAAAAGGAGACTCTGAGACTAAAAAACTAAAATTTTTTTCCATATCAAACTTACCAACAAAAATTATGGACTATGACCTAATCAAAGCATATAATGAATACCATAATAAGGAAAACTAGAAAACAAATATATATATATATTTTTATAAAAAAGTATTATACTATAATTAGAATGGAAGGAATTAATAATGAAAGGAATTATAATTTATTATTCATATAGTGGAAATACAAAATTAATAGCAGATTATTTAAGTAAAAAGTATGGATTTGAGGAAGTAATGTTAAAACCACAAAAAGATTATACAAACGATTATGATGCTTTAGTAAACGAAGAAGAAAAGAAAATGCACGACAAAGAATTAGTACCAATTGAAAACATTAATATAAATTTAAATGACTATGATATTGTAGTGCTTGGAAGTCCAGTTTGGTGGTATCATATTCATGGAACATTAAGAACATTCTTGAATAATTATAATTTAGACGACAAAAAAGTATATGCTTATGCCACGAATGGTGGTTGGGTAGGAGATGCTAAAAAAGATTATGAAGAATATGTTAAGTTAATTAAATTTTTAGATATCCCTTTTAAAGGAAAAGAAATACAAATAAAAAAAGAAGTATTAGATAATTGGATAGAAGTTAAAAATTGAAAAAAATAAAGTTTTTTTTACAAAAGAAATAACAAGTGATAGTTTAGTAAAAATTTATGAAGCATTAAATAGAGAATTGAAAGGAAAAGTTGCTATAAAAATTTCAACTGGAGAATTAGGTGGACATAATTAATTAGCACTCTCTTTAATAGAAAAATTAGGATTAGGTTCACAAGAATATGAATTGATAAATATTGATTAATTAAAAAAGATAAATTTTGAAAATACTTAATTTATCTTTTTTTATGAAAAAATAAATAAGGTAATGTATAATAAATCTCCGTTAAGGATAAAGTAAATGGAATTAGTATATTCAAAGAAACTTATAGAAATATTAACAACAGGAAAAGATAGTAATAAATATACTTTAAATTTTTTGAATGGAAAATACTTTCTTACTCCTCCAAAGTCTTGTGAGTATTATAAACCAGTAATAATTATCTCAAATATAGAAGATTTAGAAATAAAGTTAAAAGAATATTTTGATGCTTTAAAGCAATTATATGATTTAAATAAAGATTCTAAATATGCCATAGATTACTATTACAGAATTTTAATAAATAATTTAACCAATTCAGATTCTTTTGAACTGGTTAAATTTGTTGCATTAAGAACAGCATTTTTAGAAGATACTACATTTGACGCATTAGAAGAAGAAACAATTGTTACTACTTCAGAAATAAATGGAGTAAATGTAACATATTCTTGTATAAAATGCTTAGAAGTACCAGGTTTAGAAACACCATTTATTATTGAGTTTTTTATGACAATAAATGATAAAAAGTATGAATTACCAATTGTGAGATATGGTATAAAAGATTACGAATATTTTAAAGGAGTAGTAAATAAGTTTAACAGTGGGATAAAAAAATAGTTATACCGGATTTTATCTATGCTAGATATAAACGCTATTATAAGAATTCCTCAGAAGAAAAAAGTGATGAAATGTTAGAAAGAATATTTAATAAATTTCATATGCTTTTAAAAAGAATGGAAAAACAAGTAATAGGTATTGAAGTAGATGCTTATTGTAATGAATTTGATAGCAAAACTCATTGGACATTAAAAAGACTAAAATCAAATAATATTGAAACCGAAAAAATATTAAATTCAAAAAATGACAACTAGAAAAAAATATGATAAAATCAAACTAGAGGTGCAGTATGAAAAATAATACATTTGCTATAATTGAAATAGGAAGTTCTAATACTAAAGTTAAAATTTTTGAAAATGAAAAAATTTTATTTGAAGAAAGTACTACAATAGAGTTCAAAAAAAATTATAAGCTAAATAAAAAAATAATTACTAATGATTTAGAAAAACTATATACTATAATTGAAAAAACTTTAGAGTATACAAATAATGTTAACGTATATGGTTGTAGCATTTTTAGAACTATTGAAAATGATGAACTAACATCTATTAATGAAATTCTTCTTAGCAAGTATAATTTAAAAATTACCGTTGTATCGCAAGAAGAAGAGGCAGAATATACTGCTTTAGGATGTTATAAAAATTTACCATACCAAGAAAGAATTTGTATTTTTGTAGGAGGTGGCGGATCTACCGAGTTAATATTTGTGAAAAATGGTAAAATTGAAAAGAAACTATTTTTTGAATTTGGAGCAGTAGATATAACAAATAAATTTGAAACTTTAAAAGAAGACAAACCAACATGTACTTTTAAAGAAGTATATGATTATATAGATGGAATTATGGATATTCAAAATGAAGAAGCACCATTATTAATTTTAGCAGGAGGAGATTTTCCTTTTTGGTACATTTCAGCAAAATATGAAATGAAACATAACAATTTATATAAAAGGGATAATCAACCATTTCTTTTAACAAAAGATAAGTGTAATGAATACGATTTAGATTCATTTAAAAAATCATTAAATGAAATTAAAGAAAATAGTAGTAATCCTTTATGGTTTGACGGTGCAAGGGCAATGAGAGTTATCGCAAATGTAGTTATGAACAAAATAAATGCAAAAAATATAATACCAACTAAAATAAACATGATTGATGGAATAAAAAGTAAGTTAATAGATTTTTATAGGTAATATTAATGAAAAAAGTAGTAAACATAATTCTTGTAGTTTTGATATTTTTGATGTTAATTGTTTATAAAGTGGTAAATAATACTAATAAAGTTGAAATAGAAATTGGTGCTATTAACACATATAATGGAAAAACTACAATTATTGGAAGTACACAAGAAGACACTAAAGAAATAAAAACATCTGCAATCGTAAGTTTTATTGTAAAAGATGACACTAAAATTTTAAAAAATAAAAATATAATAAAAAAAGATAAACTAAAAGTAAGAGATAAAATAACTGTTACTTATGATGACAAAAACACTGAAGTTACACCAATTAAACTATTGAATGTAAGTAACATAGAAATAATAAAATAAATAATATACAATTCAACTTAAAGTAGAAATATTCAACTGATAATTTATTGATAAATACGCTTTCTTTTTATATTATGTAAAAGAAAGGAGAAAAAATATGAAAAAAAATAAAATTTTCACAATTACTATTACTTTGATAGTTGCAATTGTATTTTTTTTAGTAGGAGGTTTTGCAGGCTATAAAAATACACCTAAAGAAGAAGGCAAAATCGAAAAACCATTACCAAAGGCAGAATTATCAGAAGGTTTAAGAGGTAAATATGGCATCGATAAAAATATAAATGAAACAACAATAGATAATTATCTAAATAGAACCGATACAGTTTATAGAGATGTAAGAATGCTTATTGATTCTGCTACTTGGGAAAATAAAGGCGGAGATAGATATTTAACTGGATACATTGAAGGATTTGAAGTGGTACCATCACCATATTTAGCAGGTTTTACTGATGAATATATTAAGCAAAAAGAAAAGGAAAATGTTAGTGGTCTATATGTAGGAGACACTTTATTTACTTTAAATAATGATGGATCATATAGTGCAAATTATGAAGAATCATTAGATATTTTAGAAGCTATATTTCCTAAAAATAAAAACATATTTATAATGTGTGGTGCTGGTGGATATGCAGGACAAGTAAAAGATATGTTAATTTCACTTGGATGGGATAAAGAATTGGTAAGAGATGTTGGTGGATTTTGGTATTATGATGGAAAACACGCTATTAATGTTAAAGAAATAAAAGACGGAAAAGAATACTATAATTTTTCAAAAGTTCCTTACTATAATATAGATTTCAAAAAACTACATAAGGTAAAATAATGAAAAAAATATTCGGAATACTATTATTAATCGTACTATTTTGTGGCTGTACAAATAATAAAAATGAAAATCTTTTATATTTGAAAGAAGATTTTTATAAAGAAAATAAATTAATTACTAAAACAAGTGATGAAATAAATAATTTAAAAAAAGATAACAACACATATTTAGTATACACTTACAATAATTATTGTACTATGAAAATACCGTGTGAAGAAATATTTAAAAGTATTATGGAAAAAAATAATTTTAGTATGTATAGTATACCATTTAAAGATTTTAAGAATACATTTCTATATGATACAGTCAAATTTGCTCCATCAGTAATTATAGTATCTAATGGAAAAATAATTGATTATTTAGATGCTTCAAAAGATGATGATTTAGAAAAATATCAAAATGATAAAGAATTTGAAAAATGGTTAAAAAAATATTTAGTGTTAGAAATGTAAAGGTAAAAAGTTATAAGAGCAAAAAAGTAATTATAACTTTTTTTATTTACATAATCACTAATAATAATATATAATCATGTTAGAAAAGGTGACAATATGAACGAACTTAAAAATAAATTAGACTCTATTGGGAGGTCTCTTTGACATTTTAGAAAAAGAAAAAAGAATTAAAGAACTAGAAGAAATAATGCATTTATCAAATTTTTGGGATGATTTTGATTATTCTGACAAAATAACTAGAGAATATAATAGAATTAATAAAATTGTTAAAAATTATAAATCATTAACTGATGAATTAGATACTTTAAATTTATTAAAAAATGAACTACCAGAAGAAGAGTATGATAATGAATTTAATATTCTTACAAAAAAAATAAGTGATTTAGAAAAAGAAACACATTTAAATGGACGATATGATAGCTTAAATTGTTATTTAGAAATACATCCTGGTGCTGGAGGAACAGAATCATGTGATTGGGCATCAATGCTAAAAAGAATGTATGAAAGATTTTGTGAACAAACAGACTTTGTATGTGAAGAAATATATTCCTTAAAAGGAGAAACAGCAGGAATAAAATCATGTCTTTTGCTTATAAAAGGAGAAAATGCATATGGTTATTTAAAAAAAGAAAGTGGTGTGCATAGACTTGTTAGAATATCACCATTTGATAGTAATGATAGAAGACATACTTCATTTGCATCAGTAGTAGTATCACCAGAATTTTCAAATACACCAGAAATAGAAATAAAAGAAAGTGATTTAAAAATAGATGTATATCATTCAAGTGGAGCAGGAGGACAGTCAGTAAACACCTCTAATTCTGCAGTACGAATAACACATATCCCAACTAAAATAGTAGTAACTTGTCAAAATGAAAGAAGTCAATTAAAAAATAAAGAAATAGCAATAAAAGTTTTAAAAAATAAGCTTTATGAAAAAAAGATAAAAGAAGAAGAAGAAAAAATAAATACTTTAAAAGGTATAACATCAAACATAGATTTTGGTAGTCAAATAAGAAGTTATATTTTAGAACCATATAAATTGGTTAAAGATAACAGATCAAATTTTGAATCGAACAGTCCAGATAAAATTTTAAATGGAGAAATTATGGAAATGTTAGAATTTAATTTAAAAAATATAAAATAAGGAGAATTATGAAATTAGAACTAAAAAATATTACAAAAAGTTTTGGGACTAAGAAAGTATTAAAAGATATTAATTTTGAAGTTGAAAGTGGTGTATCTTTAGGAATACTTGGTAGAAACGGAGCAGGAAAAACTACAACAATTAGAATACTTATGGATGTATTTCCACAAGATGAAGGAACTATTTTAGTAAACGGAAGAGAAATAAATCGAAATGAATTAAAATTCGGATATTTACCTGAAGAAAGAGGATTATACCCTAAAAAGAAAGTAATGGAACAATTAATATATTTTACAATGTTAAAAGGAATTAGTGATAAAGATGCTATAAAAAGTATAAATTACTGGTTAGAAAGATTAAGTATGAGTGAATACAAAAACAAAAAGCTAGAAACATTATCAAAAGGTAATCAACAAAAAATTCAATTAATAGCAGCCATTGCTCATAATCCAGACATAATTGTATTAGATGAACCATTTTCAGGTTTAGATCCAGTTAATTCAAGAATATTAAAAGATGTGGTTAAAGAAGAAATAAAATCAGGAAAAATAGTATTGTTCTCTAGTCATCAAATGAATTACATTGAAGAATTTTGTGATAATATTTTAATTATTAATAATGGTAAAGTAGTATTATATGGAAATTTAAAAGAAATTAAACATAATTACGTAAGAGATAAACTTTTAGTAAGTTCGAAAGATTCAAATAAAATATTAAATGATAATAAAGTAAACAAGAATATAGAGGTTTTAAATGATTATTTGTTAATAAAACTTGATGATTGTAATTCAAAGAAAAGTGTAATGAGTTATTTAACAAAAACATATGAAATTGATGAAATAAAAGTATATGAACCATCGTTAAATGATATATTTGTGGAATATACTGAAACTACTAAATAGAAAGGCATAATATATGAAACAATTTTTTGAAGTTTTTAAATTTGAATTACTAAGTTATTTTAAAAATAAAATTTTTGTAGGAGTAACACTATTATTAATGTTAGTAACAGCAGTTACCATGTTCTTTCCAAGAATTAATTTAACTGCTAATAATGATTCTGATAATGAATTACCAATAATATTACTTTCTAAAGTTAGCGATATAAATTTAGATTACGTAAAAACAACATTTGATTCAATATTCAGTGATTACAAGGTAATGGTAGTAGAAAATGATGAAGAATTAATTAAAAGCAAAATAAAAAATAATGAAGCAGAATTTGGTTTATTATTAACATCAAATACGTCTTATAAGTATTATGTTAAAAATATTACTATGTTAGATTATAATACTGAAATAGTAGATACTGCATTAAAAAAAATATATGAACTCGAAATGATGGAAAAAAATGGTATGGATCAAAATGAAGCAATAAGAATAATAGAAACACAAATTACTCATGAAACTAATAATTTAGGTAATGATCAACAAAGCAATTTCTTTTATACATACATTATGATTTTTGCATTATATACTGTAATACTTTTATATGGACAAATGGTTGCATCAAATGTTGCATCTGAAAAAAGTTCACGTGCTATGGAATTATTAATAACTAGTGTAAAACCTACAAAAATGATGTTTGGAAAAGTTCTTGCATCTTGTTTAGCAGGATTTATTCAATTAACATGCATTTTTGGTTCAGCAATTTTATTTTACAAAATTAATAAAGAATATTGGATTGACAATTCTATAATAAATTCAATATTTAATATGCCAACCAACTTACTTATATATTTATTATTGTTCTTTGTATTAGGATTCTTAATATATGCATTTTTATATGGAGCAGTTGGATCTACGGTATCAAAATTAGAAGATATAAACACATCAATTATGCCAATTACTATGATTTTTATAATTGCATTTATGATAGTAGTATTTTCTATGGAAACAGGAGAAGTTGATAACTTAACTATGCAAGTTGCCTCTCTTTTCCCACTAACATCTCCAATGGCTATGTTTACAAGGATTGCAATGGGTTCACCCACTAATATAGAAATAATATCTTCAATAATTATTTTAATTGTATCGGTAGTGTTAATAGGTATACTATCAGCAAAAATCTATAAAACAGGAGTGCTATTATACGGAACTAAACCAAAATTAATTGACATAATTAAAATTATTTTTAAATCGTAAAATTAATAAACATTACCAATTGTGAATATTTCGTGAATTGTTATAAATTAACTTGATATTAGCATAATAATTATGTAAAATATCCTTGATATTTAGAAAGGCAACAAAATGGAAAATGTAATAAATTATCTAAAAAATTTATTTAATAAAAATGATACTGTTGTAGTAGCAACTTCAGGTGGACCAGATTCAATGTGCCTTTTAAATGTAGTTATAAAACTAAAAGAAGAATACAATTTAAAAATAATTTGTGCTCATGTTAATCATAATTTAAGAAAAGAAAGTGCTGATGAAAAAATATTTGTTGAAAACTATGCAGTTAATAACAATATTATTTTTGAATATTTAAAAATAGATAATTATCCAGGAGGAAAATTTACAGAAGATAAAGCAAGAAGAATAAGATATAATTTTTTTAAAGATTTAGTAAAAAAATATAATGCAAAGTATTTATTTACTGCTCATCATGGTGATGATTTAGTTGAAACAATTTTGATGCGAATAACAAGAGGAAGTAACTTAAAAGGTTATGCAGGAATAAATTTAATTAGTCAAAATGATGAATACTCTATTGTAAGACCATTACTATACACAACAAAAGACGAAATATTATCATATTTAAAAGAAAATAATATTCCTTATGCAATTGACAAAAGTAATGAAAAGATGGATTATACAAGAAATAGATTTAGAAAACATGTATTACCATTTTTAAAAAGCGAAGATAAAAATATCCATTTAAAATTTTTGAAATTTAACGAAGAATTAAATGAATATAATGATTATATTAATAAAATAGTAAATGAAAATTATGATAATGTAGTTGTAGATAATTCAGTAAATATTATAAAATTAAAAAAGCTAGATAAATTTATACAAAAGAAGATTATAGAAGCATTAATAGTAAAAATACAAGAAAATAATATTTTTAATATTAATAGTAAAGAATTAGCAAGTATAATGAAAATAATTGATAATGAGAAAAATGTTACAATAAATTTAGCAGATAATTATATTGCTAGAAAAAGTTATAATAAGCTATACATTGAAAAAAATACCGAAATAGATACTTTTAATATCGAATTAAATGATATAATAAATATAAATAACTTTACTTTTGAAATCATTAAAGAAAGCAATGAAAAAAATAATTATGTTTTAAGAATAAATAGTAAAGAAATAATGCTTCCGCTTATATTAAGAAGCAAAACTGATGGAGATAAAATATTTTTAAAAAATACTAATGGTAGTAAAAAAATTAAAGATATATTTATTGATAGTAAAATAGATTCCAAAAAGAGAAAAGAGTATCCAATATTAATTGATAGCAATAACACTATTTTATGGGTACCAGGAATAAAAAAATCAAAGTTTGATAAAGAAATTAATGAAAAGTATGATATAATAATTAAATGTACGGAGGGAAAAAATGAATAATAAAGAAAATAATAGATTTAAAAGTACACTTCCATATGTAATTTTATTTGGAGTTGTACTAGTTGTATTTGCAGTATTACAATTTCAAAAAGATGTAGTTAATAAACTAACTACTGGAGAATTATTAAAAGAATTAAGTAAAAATAACGTAACTGAAATAGTAATAACGCCAAATAGTAATGAATCAGTCTATTACGTAGAAGGAAAACTAAAAAATTATAAAAATAATGAAAGTTTTAAAACAAAGATTGTAGCAGAAGAAGTTACTGAAATTACTGAATATGTAAAAGAAAATGAAATTGCTAAATACGTAACAAACAGTGATCCAGGTAGTAGTGCATTTTTATATATTGCTGTAAATGTATTACCACTACTATTAATAGTATTATTAAGTTATGTATTATTTAAAAAATTAGCATCATCAAATAAAAATTCTGTTGATTTTGGAAGAAGTAGAGCAAGATTATCAAATGATACAGACAAAAAAAGTTTTAAAGATGTTGCTGGATTAAGCGAAGAAAAACAAGAAGTAGAAGAATTAATTGATTTCTTAAAAAATCCTAAAAAATTTCAAAAATTAGGTGCTAGAATACCTAAAGGTGTTTTATTAGTAGGGCCTCCAGGAACAGGTAAAACATTACTTGCAAAAGCAGTAGCCGGAGAAGCAAACGTACCATTTTTCTATATAAGTGGCTCTGATTTTGTTGAATTATTTGTTGGTGTAGGAGCATCTCGTGTAAGAGATATGTTTAAAGAAGCCAAAAGAAGTGCACCATGCTTAATCTTTATCGATGAAATTGACGCTGTAGGAAGACAAAGAGGAACTGGCCTAGGTGGCGGACACGATGAAAGAGAGCAAACATTAAATCAATTACTAACTGAAATGGATGGATTTGGTGCTAATGAAGGAATAATTATAATAGCAGCTACAAATAGACCTGACGTATTAGACCCAGCTTTATTAAGACCAGGAAGATTTGATAGACAAGTAACTATAAATTTACCAGATTCAAAAGGCAGAGAAGCAATACTTAAAGTTCATTCAAAAAATAAAATATTAGCAAAAGACGTTAATTTAAAAAATTTAAGTCAAAGAACTCCAGGCTTTAGTGGAGCAGATTTGGAAAATTTATTAAATGAAGCAGCTCTTCTTGCTGTAAGAAGAAATAAAGAAGCAATAACTATGGATGAAATAGATGAAGCAACAGACCGTGTATTAATGGGGCCTGCAAAAACATCTCGTCAAATAACCGAAAAAGAAAAGAAATTGGTTTCAATTCATGAAGCAGGACATGCTGTTATAGGAATTAAATTAGAAGATGCAAACGAAGTTCATAAAATAACTATAATTCCAAGAGGAATGGCTGGTGGTTATACAATGATGCTTCCAAGAGAAGAAAAATTGGCTGTTTTAACAAAGAAAGAATTACTTGCCGAAATTACTGGGTTATTAGGTGGGCGTGTTAGTGAAGAATTGTTTTTAAAAGAAACTACAACCGGAGCATCAGATGACTTTAAAAAAGCAACAAGAATTGCAAGAAGCATGGTAACTGAATATGGAATGAGTAATTTAGGACCAATGCAATATGAACAACAAAATAGCAGTGTGTTCTTAGGAAGAGATTATGGAAAGCAAAAGGATTTTAGTGATCAAGTTGCATTAGAAATAGATAGAGAAACTAGAAAAATAATTGAAGAATGCTATGAAACTGCAAAGAAAATTATAAGTAGCAACAAAGAGTTAATTGAATTATTGAGCGATGCATTAATGAAATATGAAACTCTTACTAAAGAACAAATTGAATATATTGTAAAAAACGGAAACATCAATTTTAAAGAAGAAACTAAAAAAGATGAATTGACAATTGATGAACTTAAAAATATAGCAAAAGAAAAGAAAATTAAAGGTTATACAAAGATGACTGAAGAAGAATTAAAAGAAGCTATAAATGGAAAGGATGAATAATATGTTAGAAACTATATTATTAATTGTTTCAGTATTACTAATTGCAATTGTTTTACTTCAAGGTGGTAAAGCAACTGATGGATCAAGTATTATTACTGGAGGAAATGGTGAATTATTCCAAAACATGAAAGAAAGAGGAGCAGAATTATTTATATCAAGAGCAACTTTAGTACTTGGTTGTGTATTCTTTATTATTTCATTAATACTATTCTTAAAATAAGCCTTCGGGCTTTTTTTAATTTTTATTTTATTTACAGTTTACAATTACATGTGATAAACTATTAATATAGTTAAAAGGATAAAAAGAAAGAAGAAATGGTAATGAAAAGAGGTTTTACTTTAATAGAATTATTAGTAGTTATTGCAGTCATTGGAACAATTAGTGTTCTTGTAACAGTAAGTTTTTCAAAAACACTAAAAGAAGCTCAAATTACAGAATGCAAAACATTTGTAAAAGAGATGGAAGATGGAGCACTAGTTTATGCTGCACTTAAAACAACAGATAGCATATGCAATAGATCCATGGATACTTGTAACATAAAATTATCAGACTTAGCTAAAGAAGGGCTTATTTCAAGCGAAAAAAATCCTTGTACTAATAAAGAAACAGACTATTCAAAAACAGTAACAGTAACATGGACTGAAGAAGGTGAAAAAAAAGCTTATTATAATGGAGAAGTGAATTATGAAAGATAGAATAATAGAATTTTTAAATAAAGTTGATAAAGCAAGAGATTTAATTGAAATTAATGATTTTTTAAACTTATCAACTCCAGAAGAGTTACAAAAATTAGAAAATGAATTAGAAGATTTAGAAAAAGAAGGGATAATACACGTAACTAAAAAAGGTAAATATATATTAATGAAATATTGCCCTTCATTAAAAGTTGGAAAAATCGACGTTACTAAAGGTGGATTTGCTTTTTTGATTCTGGAGTCACCTACAAACGGTAATGATGAAAAAGACATTTTTATTGCAAAAGATAATTTAAATGGTGCAATTGATGGAGATTTAGTACTACTTGATTCATTCACGAGAAACGGAAAAATTGAAGGAAAAGTATTAAAAATTTTAAATAGAAAAATAAAAATGATTCTTGGTGAAGTTCTATACAGAAAAAATGAATTAACAATAATTTTAAAAAATAATAAAGATGGAATAAAGTTATCTAAAATAAATAATTCATTTAAAAATCTAGTAGATGGTCATATAGTTGCAATTGAATTATCCAAACAAATTAAAGATAAAGAATTTGAAGGAACAATTATCAAAGTAATAGGACACAAAAATGATCCAGACATTGACATATTAAGTGTTGCAGGAATCCATGGTATTGAATTAGAATTTAGTGATGCAGTAAAAGAAGAATTAAAAACTGTACCAGATGAAGTAACTGATAAAGATAAAGTTGGAAGAACTGATTTAACTCTTGAGAATATATTCACAATAGATGGCGATGACACAAAGGATATAGACGATGCTATAAGTATAAAAAAGGCAGAAACATACTATGAATTAGGAGTTCATATTGCAGATGTTTCATATTATGTTTTACCAAATACGGCACTTTATGAATCAGCATATTATAGAGGTACATCTACATATCTAGCAGACACAGTTATACCTATGATACCCCACGAATTATCAAATGGAATTTGTTCTTTAAATCCATCCGTTGAAAGACTAACTATAAGTTGTGTTATGAAAATTGATTATAATGGTAAACTGATTGATTATGATATTTTTCCATCAGTAATAAAAAGTAAAAAGCAAATGACTTACAAAAATGTAAATAAAATTCTTATGGAAAATATAGTACCAGAGGGATATGAAGAATTTGTAAATGACTTACTAACTATGAAAGAACTAGCAGATATTTTAAGAAAAAGAATGATAAAAAATGGTTATATTGAATTTAATATTCCAGAACCTAAAATTATTCAAGATGAAAATGGTAAATGTATTGATATAATAAAAAGAGAACAACTTGAAGGTGAAAAATTAATAGAAGACTTTATGATTATGGCTAATGAAACAGTAGCTACACACATATATAACATGTCACTTCCTTTTATATATCGTGTTCATGGTTTACCAAAAACAGAAAAGATAGCGGACTTCATAAATTTGCTAAAAATGTTAAATATAAATGTATCAACTAAAAACATTGATTCTTCAAGTAAAAGCATGCAAAGAATATTAAATGATTTAAAAGGTTTAAAAGAAGAAGAGATTTTAAGTACGGTACTTTTAAGAACTATGCAAAAAGCTATATATGATACAAATAATATTGGTCACTTTGGACTTGCCTTAAAATGCTATACACATTTTACATCTCCAATTAGAAGATTTCCAGATACAACAGTTCATAGACTTTTAAGAACTTATTTATTTAACAAAGATTTATCTACTGAAACAATTAATTATTTTGAAAATTATCTTGTAGAAGTTGCAGCACATTCAAGTGAAAGAGAACAAGCAAGTGTTGAAGCTGAAAGAGAAGTTGATGACATGAAAATGGCAGAATATATGGAAAATCATATTGGAGAAGAGTATAATGGAATTATATCAACAGTCACTAGTTTTGGTTTTTTTGTCGAATTACCAAATTTAGTAGAGGGTTTGGTACATATAAATAGTTTGAAAGGCTACTATACCTTTGTTCCTGAATACTTATCATTAATTAATAAATCAAATAATATGAAATATAAAATTGGTGATGAAGTAAGAGTAAAAGTAATAAATGCTTCTAAGGAAACTAAGACTATAGATTTTGAGGTGGTTAATGGAAATAATTAATAAAAAAGCATACTATGATTATTTTATTGAAAGCGAAATTGAATCAGGAATAGTTCTAGTAGGAACAGAAATTAAATCAATAAGAAAAGGATCTGCTGATTTAAAAGATACATATGTTAGAATAAAAAACAATGAAGCTTATATAATTAATATGTATATTGCAAAATATGAAGAAGGAAACATATTTAATCATGATGAAAGGCGGGAAAGGAAATTACTTTTACACAAAAAAGAAATTTTAAAATTAAAAAGTAGTATAGAAAAAGAAGGCTACTCTATAATACCTTTAAAATTATATATTAAAGGTGAATATGCTAAAATAATGATTGGAATATGTCGAGGAAAAAAATTGTACGATAAAAGGGAAAGCATCAAAGAAAGAGATTTGAAAAGATTGGAAGGAAGTAAAAGATGAAAAATTTAAAATCTAAAAAGGGTTGTTTAATAATTATAGCGGTGATATTAGTAATAATTGCAGGAGTTTCTATCTTTTTATTAACAAATAAAAAAGATAATGATGAGTTAAAAGAACCAAATAAAAATAATGATACGAAAGCATCAGAGCAAGTAAATATAGTAGATGTTAATTCAAAAAGTAGACCATATGCTATAATGATAAATAATATTTCTACCGCAAGACCTCTACAAAGTGGATTACAAGATGCCTATATTATGTATGAAATAATTGTAGAAGGTGGAATTACTAGATATTTAGCACTTTTCTTAGATGCAAACACAGATAGGATTGGCTCAATAAGAAGTGCAAGACATTATTATTTAGACTATGCTCTAGAAAATGATGCGATATTTGTTCACCATGGACAATCTCCTCAAGCATTAGAAGATATTAGCACTTTGAAAATAGACAGAATTCAAGTAAATAATACCACAACTGGATGGAGAGATAAGACATTAAATGTTGCTACTGAACACACATTGTTTACCAGTACAGATAAATTGAAAAATGGCTTAAAAAATCTTAGAACTGAAAGAAAAAAGGATTTATTATTAAAATATAAAAAAGATGAAGTTTCATTAGAAAATATGGAAAATAGTAAAAAAGCAGATAATGTAAGTATTACATATTCAAAAGGGACAACAACATCATATCAATATGATGCTGAAAATAAAGTATATAATAGATTTGTTAATAATAAAGAACATACAGATTATGTAACAAAAAAACAATATAATTTTAAAAATATTATAACTTATCAAGTACCTAACAAAAGCATTGAAGGAGACAATAAAGGTAGACAAGATATTAATAATATTGGAAGTGGACAAGGCTACTTTATTACAAATGGTTATGCGGTAAAAATCAATTGGAGTAAAGAATGTAGAGAATGTCAAACAAAATATACATATACAAATGGTGAAGAAATAGAAGTTAATGATGGTAACACATTTATTCAAATTCAACCATCTGGAGAAAATTTAGTAATAGAATAGAAATATAAGTTAATATACTTTTATAGGAGGAATGGTATGAATAGTGTAATAGAATTTATAAGTGATCATTATGTATGGTTTTTAACAATTACAATAATATTATTGTTTGGAATTATTGGCTATATTGTTGATACTAAAAGAAACAAAAGCGACTTTTTAAAACAAAAAGAAGAGGAAATTGATGAAGAAGCTCTTGAAAACATAACTGCAAATAGCGAAGAAAAAAGTTTAAATGATATGGTTGCAAAAAGTAAAAATATAAATGTTGAAACCAAAAATGTTGAACTTGTAGATAAAGAGATACTAGAAGATAACAAAACAAACACTGAAGAAAGTGCAAACGATAAATAAGTCCTTTGGGACTTTTTATTTTGCAAAATATTTGCTATAATATATTAGCATAGGTAAAAGGAGTGTAATATGAATTTAAATGCTGTTTGGCAAGCCATAACAAGTGTAATTGATATATGCATTGTTTGGTGTTCAATTTATTTTATTTTAAAAAATATTAAAAATAACATTAAAATGGTCCTTATATTAAAAGGAATATTAATAATAATAATAGTAAAAATACTAAGTGATTTATTAGATTTATATACTGTAGGAGTTCTTTTAGAATATATTGTGGCATGGGGTCCTCTTGCAATCATAGTTATATTTCAACCAGAAATCAGAAGTGTTCTTGAATCGCTTGGAAGAACTCAACTTTTAGGAAGACATAAAATTCTTACTGTTGATGAAAGAGAAAAAGTAGTTTTTGAAATTATGAAATCGATAGAATACTTTAAGAAAAATCGAATTGGAGCATTAATTGTTATAGAAAGAGAAATCTCTCTTCAAGAATATATAAAAAATTCAACAAAAGTATATGCTGATTTATCAGATGACCTACTAGAGACAATATTCTTCCCAAATTCTCCAATGCATGATGGTGGAGTAATAATTCAAGGAGATAGAATAACATGTGCCGGTACTGTTTTTAAAACTAGTATGAATCCGAATGTTTCAAAAAGATTAGGAACAAGACATAGAGCAGCACTTGGAATTGCAGAAGAGAGTGATGCTATTGCACTAATAGTATCTGAAGAAAATGGAAGAATTTCTATAGCATGTAATAATGAACTTAATTATAATCTTACATTAGATGAATTTAGAATGAAGTTAATAGAAGAATTAAATCCAAAGACTGAAGTTTTCTTTGAAGCTGAGGAAAATGAAAGTGAGGATGAAAATGAATAAATTTTTGAAAAAAATTGGTAGAGGAATATTTTTATTCATTGAAGGAATTATAAAAATAATAGATAAATTTATTATAATGCCAATTAGTCGTTTAGTTTATAATTTAAATAAAAGTTTAAGTAGTAATAATGTTAGTATAAATAAATTATTAAATAGGCCTCACTTTTTAATAGTAACGTCATTAATATTAGCAGTTATATGTTATGTATTAATTGATAATAAAGTTATTAGTTTAGTAGAAAATGAAGCAGAAATAATAAAAAATGTTCCAGTTAAAGTAATTTATAACGAGGAAGCATTTGTAGTAGAAAATGTGCCTAAAACAGTAGATATAACTATAACTGGTAAAAAAACAGAAATATATTTAGCAAAACAACTGGGTGAATTTTCAGTTGAATTAGACTTATCTAAATATACACAAGCTGGAACTTATAAAGTATATTTTACTTATTCTAAATCAATAGATTCAGTTGAATACATACTTGATCCTTCATATTTAGTTGTTACAATTAAAGACAAAGTAAGTGAAGTAAAATCAATCAGTTACGATCTAGTATCAACAGATGAACTGGATAATAAATTAAGTGTTAGTAGTGTTACATTAGATAGTAGTGAAGTAATAGTAAAAGGTAGTGAAGATAATCTTGATAGAATTGCTACTATTAAAGCACTAGTTTCGGTAGGAAGTGATTATAAAGAAGCCGGAACTTATGAATTAACTAATATCCCTCTTGTGGCTTATGATAAAGATGGAATAATTGTAGAAAATGTTAAAATTGTTCCAGAAGTATTATCAGGTACATTGGTTTTAAAAAGTTATAAAAATACAGTTCCATTAAAAGTAGCTACAACTGGTAATTTGGTAAGTGGAAAAGCAATAGCATCCCTTACAATTAATAATAATCCATCATATTCATTAGATGTTTATGGTGAAGAAGAAGAAATAAAAAATATAACTTCTGTTCCAGTAACTATAAATGTTGATGGCTTAGGCGGAGAATCAGTTAAAAATTATAACGTTACAATAAGTAAGCCTGTGGGAGTAAGATACATGAGCGTTAAAAATGTTACTATAACAGCTACATTTGGTGACGAAGAACAAAAAACAGTAAATGTTAATACAATTGATAAAAAAAGATTATCAGATGGTTATAATGCAAATATTATTTCATCATCAATTATTCCGGTTCAAGTAAAAGGAGTAAAATCTAACATAGATAATATAGATGCAAGTAATATTAAGGCATACGTTGATTTATCTGGTTTAGGAGAAGGAACTCATGAAGTGTCAGTTAAGATAGATAACGATAATCCATTAGTTACTTATGTAGTTTCTAATACAATAAAAGTTCAAATAACAAAAAAATAGTCGCTAGTCGACTATTTTTTTATATTGTAATTTCAACCGCACCATTTAATTTAATTTTATCAGATAATAAATATTAGTCAATTTTTTTATT
>CAKOMS010000015.1 GCA_934096735.1 uncultured Bacilli bacterium
CTTGCCGGGAATTGGCTCCTTTATTATATCAAAAAGCCGCACCCTAGTGGTGCGGTTCAAATTTCAATTTAGGAAATAATAAAAAACTTAACTATTTTTTATTATTTGTATTCTTCTAATAATCTTTTATGTATACCAGGCTCAATAACATTTATAGCATTAATTGCTTGTTCTAAACTATTTTTAAAATTTCCTTTATAGAAATTAATTTCTGCTTTTTGAAGTCCTAAATCTACTTCTTTATTTGTAACTCTATATCTATTACCATAAACAATTGCAGTTTCAGCCATTTTAGCTGTTTTTACAGTTTCATTAATAGTATTATATACTTTTAATACTAAATCTCTTGCAGTATCTACTCTTAAATTTAAAGTTTTTATTGATATAGGTCTTTTATCAAGTTCTTTTACCATTTCATTAATAGCAAGAGTTGCTTCACTTAATTCAACATAATAGTTTTTAGGTATAACTGGTAGTTTATAACTTCTTACTTTTTCTTTAGCTTGAATTAAAATATCTTTTATTTGATCTAATTCTTCTCTTGCTCTATTTTCATCTTCTTTTAGACTTCCTAATGTTCTTAGGGCAATAGTTAATTTTTCTTCAGTTTTACTAAGCTTATTATTAATTATTTCCATTTCTTTAGATAATTTTGAAAATGCTAATGTTTTACTTCTTTCAAGTTCTACTACATGATCATATGAATTTCTAATATCATTAAATTCTTCTTTTATTTCACCAATAACTGATACTTCTTCATCTTGTAAATCATAACTATATTTAATGTCATCAATTTTTCTATATAATTCATTGTTAATCTTTTCTAATTTTGATACTTTAATTAATATACTTCTTTTAAATTCTTCATAAGTTTTTCTAGTAATTCTTTCTTTATCAAAATCATTATATAATGAATCAAAATAATCTAACATTGTTTTAAGTTCAAATACAGAATCTACTACATTTAAAACATTAAGTCTATCAAATGCATCTTGTATTTTTTTATTTGCTTCAGTTACATTATATTCAATATTTAAATAATCTAAATTATATCCTTCAAGTTTCATTCTATGTGATATATCTTCAATTTCTTCAATTCTCTTAGGTATTAAGTTATTACCTAGATTTACAATTATTTTAGTTTCATTAATAACTATCTTAAGATTTCCAATAATATCATCAATAGCTTTTACTATTTTTCCAACTTCTAAATATTCATTATTATCCATAGCAATTTCAAAAGCACTAAATAGTTTATCTACATTTTCAAATTGTAAATCTAGGGGTGTTTTTATTATTTTAAAGTCATCAATATTATTATTGTATAAGTTAATTATATCTCTATATTCTGCTTTAAGTTTAATTATTGTTTCTCTATTTCTTTCTTCACTTAAAGTTATTTCTCTTATTTCTTCTAATAAAAAATCTGCTTTAGTTTTTAAATAATTAATATTTACATCAACTTCAATTAATTTTTTCTTTAATTTGTCATATTCTTTTTCATTATAAGCATCTTGTAATTCAATAATATCATCAGTTATTTTAGGTATTTCTGAATCTCTTATATCAATGAACCTTTGTTGCCAGTCATCAAATCTTTTTTTTAGTTCTTTATTATTTACTAAGGCTTCAACTTTGTTTAATTCTGACATAATATTTGAAGATATTATTAAATTTTTTTCTCTTTCTAAAATGTTTATTTCATTATTTAAATCTTTACGATATTTTTTATTCATTAAAAGCAAAACAATTACAACGATTATCATTGTAACTACATAGTACGCTACTGCTATAAGTAAGAATGTTTCTTTTGTCATTACACTACCACCTTACTATAATAATTCTATCATATAATTCATTATTTTAAAATTCAGAAATTAAAATTTCTTTAATTTTGTTATAAATTGTCAAATTTTGATGACAAAACAAAAAGACTTATTGTATTAACTCTATAAAAATTTATGTTAATTAAGGTCTTGAATATTTTATTTTATTTATGTTATACTTTTATTAGGTAAGTGTGAATTCCACACCACCATTTATTGGGTGTACTATCCTATGACTTCAATAAGCCATTGGATAGTTTTTTTTATTTTATCTAAATGTAATAATACAAGTAGTAAAACAAATATTATTACTTTTGCAAACAAATATTTAGTTTTCAATTTCATAATCCCAATATCACCCCCTTTCTCAAAAAGGTAAAACCCCCTGAAAAAAAGGAATGGTGGTGTTTCATTCACACTTAAGTCTTTATTTAAATATAAAGTATTTAAAAAATCAACATAAATCGTACGACCTAATTCGACATAAAAAAATCGTTCTCTATTGGCGAAAACGAATTTTTCTTTTAGTTCGGGAGAACTTCTTCTATTTTTATGTCTTCATTGACAAGATAAACTAATCTAATTGAGCTAAAATATATGGTGACTCAACAGTACCATTTCCTTCTCCACTTAGCTTAACTTTTGTTAAAAGTGACACTGCAGGCCGGGCCCCGAAAGATAAGCGCATGTTTGACTTGCTTTTCAAACTCCCACGATACATTGTACGGATTAAATTGAAGTCGTAAGGGGACAGCAACCAATAAACATCATTATTATTTAAGTAATTAGTATCTGAACCACCACGGGCAAGACTTGCTTCTTTACTCGTTAATAATCCTACTGGATAATCTAAAGCATTATTTCCGTAACCTAAAGTTCCTCCAGAATCAACTTTTAATGTAAATTGATCTTCTTTATCTTGACATGTTAATCTTGCATTACTTTCATCATAATCATTAAATTGCAAATTAACAGTTATACTTCCACCACTCGGATTACATCCTCCTAAGTTTGTTATATGTCTATTATTGCAATAAATTGCATTTTCTAAATAATCTGTTACATTTGTCATATTATTTTTATACCAATTATCTATTACTGTCTTTATTGTACTATTTGTTGTATTATAATTTAGCATTTCGTCTAAGGCATCTTCTATCTTTTTACCATTTGTTAATGGCATATAATATGCAATAGGAGCACTATTTATATTATAGATATAATATACTGTCGAACAACTTGAACTTGTACTTAAACATGTATAATGTTTACTACTTAGTTTACTATACATATCTGCTATTGCTCCACTTTCTGCATTATTTAATGTATATGTTGTTCCATTCCATGTTACATCACTTCCATAATAATATATTCTAAAATCTGATCCTAATTTATTTAGGTGCTCATAGACAGTTCCGTACATATATCCTACATAGGCTAGTGAATTACCATTTGTATTAAATGCTGTTCCATTTGGTTCCAAATAAACATCTGTTCCTGTGTTATTACATTTTGTATCTTCTTTATATACTCCGTTGTAAATAAGTTTTACTCCGTCTGTTTCAGTTGTTCTTACCATCTTCCAACAATAATTATTAAATAGTACGTTATTGTTCGTTGTATTCCCTGCATAATAATATACATCTTTTCCATTTTCATCTGTTGTTTTTTGTACTCTATTGCTATTATTATAGTCTTCAATTACTCTATCATATACTTTTGTTAATTCTTTATCAAAATACAAATAACAATATACTGTTTTGTTTGTTCTTGCTGATACTACTCCATCACTATAGCTTAGTACATTTTCTATCTTATTTCCATTATTATCTACACATGATGACATTGTTTCATTTAGTACATATGCTCCTTCTGGAAATGTACTTGATTCATTATAATTACCACTAGCATCCTTTACCATAATTGCAAAAAGATTATCAGATTTACTATCTAATAATTTAATATCATCTAATGTATTATTTTTGTTACCAAAACTCTTAATCCCTAAAAATAAAGTTATTACTTCTATTCCAAGAAGGAGTTTCACAACCCCCCCCCGGAAGTCTATTTTTTTCATTTTATCAACCTCCGAGTAAGTAAGTTTTTCCTCTTACTTATTTTCTATCTATAAAAAAATCATACTATAAAATTAGTATGAATTCAATAATTTTTAATTAATTTGTTTTTTTAAAATATCTATTTGCTTATTATAGTCATCACTTAAACATATAAAAGAACCACTTATTAATCTATCTACTCTTATGTCTTTTAAATATTTAATAGAATCTTTATTAATACCACCATCTACTCCTAAAAGTATTTTTTCTTTTTGCAGTTTTTTTAATTTACTAACCATTCTTGACATAAATTCTTGTCCACCTTTACCTGGATAAACAGTCATTACAAGAACATAATCAATTTTAGAAATATATTCTTTTATTATATCTACATCATCTTCTATTGAAAGTGCTACTCCTACTTTAAAATTATATTTTTTTATTAAATTAATTGTTTTTTCTATATTGTCTGTAGCATCAAAATGAAATGTAATTGTATCAACATTTAATTTAGCTAAATCATTAATATATACTTCTGGATTTATAGTCATTAAATGAATATCTAATGGTTTATTTGTATACTTTAAATCATCTATTACTGTTTTCATAGTAAAATTACATACTCCAGCATATATTCCATCCATTAAATCAACATGTATTAAATCTGCTTTGCTTTCATCTATTTTATTAATAGTTTCACTTTTAGATAATTTACTTTTTAAATAACTAACTGCTATTTCCATGTTTACTCCTTTATAAATTTAATATAATTATTATAACGACTTTCTAAAATATTTTTATTATCTCTTATACTACAACCTTGTTCATCTACATGTGTACAATCTTTATATTTACATATATAATTTTTAAATTCTATAAAACTATTTTTTATACTTTCTTTATCATATTTATTAATATCAATTTTAGAAAATCCTGGTGTATCTACTATATAAAAATTATTAATTTTATATATTTCTGTTATTCTTGTTGTATGTACTCCTCTTCCTAAACTTTTAGATATTTCACTAGTTTTTAAGTTTAATTTTTTATCTAATTTATTTATTAAAGTAGATTTACCAGACCCAGTTTGTCCTACTAAAGTAACTATCTTACCTTTTAAAAATCTTTTTAATTTAAATATTTGTTTATTTGTAAATACTTTAATACCTATTTTTTCATAATATTTTTTTATATTTTTTATGTTTCTTAATTCATCTTTATTGCATAAATCTAATTTAGTAAAAATTATTACTGGTTCAATTTTTTCCATAGTTACTATACTTATAAGTCTATCAAGTAATGATAAACTTATTGTTGGTTCAGTGATACTTGTTACTATTAATGCTTCATCTATATTTGCTACCATTGGTCTATTTAGAAAATTTTTTCTAGGTAATATACTTTCAATTACTAATTTTTCTTTATCAAAAGTTACATAGTCTCCTACTAAAGGGGTAATTTTTTCATTTCTAAATTTACCTCTACTTTTACAATCATAATTTATATTATCAAAAGAAACAGTGAAAGTATCACTGTTAATTTTAATTATTCTACCTTGTTCTAACATAATCCATCTTCACAATTTGGTTCAGTTGGTGTAACTGTATCTGGATCATTATCTGCTTTAGTATAAACCCAAATTTCAAATTTTGCTCCTTCTTTTACTTGTGAACCTGCTACTCTACTTTGTTTATAAATTGTTCCAGCCATATTTGTTTCAGATGCTGTTTCATTTACAGTTAAATTAATTTTATTATCATCACAGAATTCTTTAACATCTGAAACTGTATAACTTCCATCTGTAAAGTCTGGATAAGTTTTTCCAATAGTAGCATAATATAAAGTAATTTGCTCACCACTTGTTAAAGACTCTCCTGCTTCAACACTTTGTCTTACTATATCATCTTCTTTAAAACCTTCAGCATTATCTTTATCTACTGCTTCTGGCTCAATATTTACTGTAAGTCCTCTTGCTTCTAATGCTCCTTTTACTTCTAAATAATTCTTTTTAGTATAATCTTCAATTTTTATTGTAGAATCTCCAGTTGAAACATATATCTTTATTGTAGAATTTTTCTTTTTCTTAGTATTAGCTGCAGGACTAGTTTTTACTACATCTCCAACTGGTATATCTTTGCTTGATACTCCTGGTTGTTCATCTGCTACTTTAAATCCTGCTTTTTGTAAAATATCTATTGCATCACTTAAACTTTTTCCTACAACATTTGGAACTGCTACAGAACTTGTTTTACTAAATATTACTATTAAAGTAAATACCAAAGTAATAACTATAACTAATCCTGTAAATATTGATGCTAATTTTATTAATGTTTTATTTTGCTTTTTCAAATCATCACCTGTTATCTTTTTAACAATTATTTCATTCTTTTCTTCTTTTTTTATCTCTTTTTTATTATCTGCAATTTCTTTCTTTTTATCATCTTTTACAACTTTTATCATTTTTGTATCATTAGATGCTGAAGATGAAGAGGTTGTTTCTGGATATTTTAATTTTATCTTTGCTTCATCTTTTCTTGATGGGTCTAGACATGTCTTTAAATCTTCATGCATCTCTCTTGCATCAGCATATCTATTTTTAGGATTTTTTGCTGTTGCTTTAATTATAATATTTTCAACACTCTGTGGAATATTTGGTAATTCTTCTCTTATTGATGGAAGAGGTTCTTTTAAATGTTTTAATGCTATTTCTACTGCATTTTCTCCCTTAAAAGGTAATTTACCTGTTAATAATTCATAAAACAATATTCCAATTGAGTAAATATCTGACTGAAGTGTTGCTCCTTTACCACTTGCTTGTTCTGGTGGTAAGTAATGAACACTACCCATTACTGAATTTGTTTGAGTAAGTTGTGTTGAATTTAAAGCCATTGCTATACCAAAATCAGTAATTTTTACAAGTCCATTTTCAAGTATCATTATATTTTGTGGTTTTATATCTCTATGAATAATATAAGAATCATGTGCTACAGACAATCCATCAGTAATTTGAAGTACTATATCTACTGCTTCAGAAACTGTTAATTTTCCTCTTTTCTTAAGTAAATTTTTTAAATGTTTTCCTTCAATATATTCCATTACTATGTAGTAATCACCATTATCTTCACCAACATCATATACTTCAACAATATTAGGATTAGATAAAGAACTTGCTGATAAAGCTTCTCTTTGAAATCTTCTTACAAATTTTTCATCTGTTGCTAAATCTCCTCTTAAAACTTTAACTGCTACATTTCTATCTAATATTGTGTCATAAGCTAAAAATACATTAGCCATTCCACCTTCACCAATACTTTTGATTATTTGATACCTGTCGCTAATCTTTTGACCTTTCATAATCATACTAATCACCAAACCTTTTTAAATATGCTACAGAAATATTATCAGTTCCACCTCTAGCATTACATTTCATTATTAATTTTTCAACTTTTTCTTCTGCAGTTAATTCATCGTCATTTAAAACTTTTTCAATTTGTTCATCTGTTAACATATTTGTAAGACCATCACTGCATAGGAGTATTGCATCACTTTTTATATCAACTTCAAAAATATCAAGTTCTGCTACTTCACCAGCTCCTAAGGCTTTCATAAGTACATTTTTCTTAGGATGATTTTTTGCTTCTTCTTCAGTAATATTTCCAGCTTCTACTAAAAGATTTACTAAAGTATGTGATTTTGTAACTCTATGTAATTTATTATTCTTCATTACATAACCAGATGAATCTCCAATATTACCAAATATTAAATAATCTTTTGTAAGAAGTGCTACTACTATTGTAGTGCCAAGTCCTACTGAATCAACATTTTCTTCCCCATATTTAAGTATTTCTTTATTTATTTCATTAACATTATCATTAAGCCAATTTACTGCGTCAAGTTCAGTTCCCATACTTTTTGTTTCATTAAATCTTTTGCCAAGGTGAGATACTGCAATACTTGATGCTACTTCACCTTTTCTATGACCACCCATTCCATCTGCCACTACAAGTAAATATTCATTTTCTTGATTTTTAAGTATTGTGACACTATCTTCATTATGAGTTCTTACACGTCCTGAGTCTGTCATATAACATGTTTCCATTTTACACCTCTTTGCTTCTAAGTTGTCCACAAGCAGCACTGATTTTTCCACCAAATTCTTTTCTTACAGTAGTATTAATTCCTTCTTTTAATAAAGTTGATTTAAATAAATCAATGTTACTGCTCCTTTTAAACTCTATGTTCTTAGTTTCATTATATGGTATTAGATTAACATAAACATTCATTCCTTTTAATAATTTTGCTAATTCTTTTGCATCATCTATGCTATCATTTACCATATTAAGCATAACATATTCTATAGTAACTCGTCTATTAGTTTTAGAGATATAGTCTTTAACTTCACTTATTACTTGACTAATATTATACACTTTATTTATAGGCATAATCTTATTTCTTATTTCATCATTCGGAGCATGAAGACTAATTGCTAAATTTACTTGAATATCTAAATTAGATAATTCTTTTATTTTAGGCACTAATCCACAAGTTGATAAAGTTATATGTCTTGCTCCTATCATTAATCCTTTTGGATGATTAATTATTTTTACAAAATTAATAATATTATCATAATTATCAAATGGTTCACCTATTCCCATTACAACTACGCTAGTTATTTTTTCTTTTATGTCTTCTTCAACAAGTAGTATTTGTTCAACTATTTCATAAGTTTCTAAATTTCTTACTTTTTTAAGTCTTCCACTTTCGCAGAATCTACAACCCATATTGCATCCAACTTGACTTGATACACAAATACTTATTCCATAATCATGATACATTACTACGGCTTCAATAAAGTTTCCATCTATTAATTCAAATAAATATTTTTTAACTAACTTTGAATCTTCTTTTCTTTTTATTTTAATAAAAAAAGTATTAAAATCTTGTTTTAATTTTTCTCTAATTTCTTTTTTTAAATTACTAAAATTATCTATATTATATTCTCTATGGATATAAAGCCATTCAAAAACTTGAAGAGCTTTATATGGCTTTTCATTTATACTTACAAAATAACTATCTAATTCTTCTAAACTTAATCCTAATAAATTTCTCATACTTCTATTTTACTATAAATATTAAAAAAAGATAGTAAAAAGTTAATTTTACTATCCTGTGGTATGTTTTAACGTCTGTCATCTGACGGTTTTTATATGTTTTTTCGTCTTCATCTGACAGTTTTTATATGTTTTTACGTCTTCATCTGACGATATACATTGTTATAAAAGTACGAATTAAAATACTTAAAGTGTACTTTTTAAACGAATAATAATAGTTTAGTTCTTCCCTTGTTAAAAACATTTTAACACAGGACTTTTCTGTTATCAACAAAAATTTATAAATTTTTTCTTTTTTATTATAGAAATATAATATTTTTTAGAATAAGTGATTATTTTTTATTAAAAAAATGTCTATATTTCTACACATAATAAAACTATTAAAAATCTTTTATTTATAATTTTTTTGAAAGTGAGTTAATAATATGTTGCAGATAAAAGATTTGAGAGAAGAAAAAGATTTAAGACAACAAGATATAGCTAAACTGATCGGAATTGAAAGAAGTACCTACTCTTCTTATGAAACCGAAAGAGACACTATTCCAATTAATCACTTAAATAATTTATGTAATTTTTTTGATGTTTCAATTGATTATGCGCTTGGTCTAACTAAGAAAACAAAATATACTAATTCAAGAAAAGATATTGATCGTGATATTATTCTTATAAGACTTAAAGAACTTAGAAAAAAATACAAATTAACTCAACATGAGATTGTAAAAAAATTAAATATAGCAAGAAGTACTTGGGCTGGTTATGAGTATGGAAATTATTTAATTCCAACTTTAATTTTATATGAACTTGCTAGTAAATATAATACTTCAGTAGATTATATAGTTGGAAAAGTTGATATAAATTATTTAGCAAAATAACACCTTAATTCTATATTATTCATAAAATACTATGAGTAAGAAAGGATGATACCATGGGTAAAGGCATTCTTACAGCTAGAGAACAAGAAGTGTTTCGTTTGCTTGTTTTAAATAAAAACACTAAAGATATTGCAAATGCATTAGAAATTAGTGAAAAGACAGTTAGAAATCATATATCAAATACTATGCAAAAACTTGGTGTAAAAAGTAGAGCTCAAGCTGTTGTAGAATTATTAAAACTTGGTGAATTAAAAATTTAAGCCTTATGGCTTTTTTTATTGTACTTAAAAGTATATTTAAAAATATAATTAAATAGGTGGTTAAATGATTAAAAAAATGGCTATTAAAAAATTTACAATAATAGCGTTATCATTTTTAATTCTACTTATTGTATATTTATTTCCTAAAAAACATGAAACTTATAATTTTACTACTAATGTAAGTTATGTAGTTAGTGAAAAAATGCCAATATATCTAATATTAAATGATTCTTATGTTAGTAGATGTAATGTATTAAAAACTAGTGATAATTTAAATGATTTAATTAAAGAAGTAATAGAAAATCTTACTATAGATAGTAATAATACGAATATTCCTAAAGGATTTAAAAAAGTTATTCCTAAAAATACTAAAGTAAAAGATATTTCTATAAGTGATGGATTACTTAAAATTAATTTCAGTAAAGAAGTATTAAATGTTAGTTTAGAAAATGAAGAAAAAATGTTAGAAGCTATAATTTATTCTCTTACTGAAATAAAAGATGTTAATAAAATTATGATATTTGTTGAAGGAGAACTTTTAAAAAATTTACCTAATTCTAAAAAAATACTACCAAATATTTTAGATAGAAGTTATGGTATTAATAAAACTTATGATATTAGTAGTTTTAAAGATGTAACTAAAGTTACGACGTACTATGTTTCTAAAAATGAAGATAATATTTATTATACTCCAGTTACTAGTTTATCTAATGATAAGAAAGAAAAGATTGAAATTATTATAGAAAAATTGAAATCTAATCCAACTTATAATACTAATTTAGTGAGTTATCTTACTAATGAGGCAAAGTTGTTGCAATATAAAATTCTTGAAAATTCTGTTAATGTTAGCTTTAATAATGAAATACTTAGCTTAGATAATAAAAATATTATTGAAGAAATAAAATATTCTGTTGCTCTTTCTATTAAAGATACTTATATGATAAATGAAACTGTATTTTATGTTGATGGAGTCTTAGTGGATGCCTTTTTTGTATAAAATGGGCATTTTTTGTTGAAATTTTTAATTATTTATTATATAATCTATTTGTTCAGTTAGTTGGTTCCGTAGCTCAGCTGGATAGAGCAATCGCCTTCTAAGCGATCGGTCAGGTGTTCGAATCACCTCGGAATCACCATTATTGAATTATTCGAACCTTTTGGTTCTTTTTTTATTTTTATCATATTAATAATTTCTTTAATACGTGCTATAATATAAATAATATAGGAGAATATATGAAGAAATTAAAGTTAAAGAAGAATGTTAAGATTGGAATTGTTGGTATAGTAGCACTTATTATATTTATTTCTATTGGTGTCTACTCTACTAAAAATATCATTGAAAAAAAGAACTATGAAAAGACTTATGAATATAAATTAATAAATATTGGTTATAGTAAAGATGAAAGTGATAAAATTACTACTTCTTATAAAGATAAAGAGATTGAATATATACTTAAAGATAAATATAATAAAATATATGTTGATGTATTAAGTGACAAATACTTTATATATGATAATTTATATAGATATTTAGAATATTATAAAAATAATAGTGATAAAGCTATAAGAGATATAGTTGAAGTTGTAAATGTAGGAAGGGATAAAGATTATTATACTGATTCAAAAGAAACTGATGTTAGCAAAAATGAACTTATGCTTGTTAATAAATATAATTATTTAAAAGAAGATTATGAAGTACAAGATTTAGTAAATATTCCACTTACTTATGCATGGGGAGATGCTGGTAGTCAAAAGATTAATAAAAATGCTTACGATGCATTTATAAATTTATGGAATGATGCTAAAAACAATGGATATTATTTTGTTGTATGTTCTTCTTATAGAACTTATCAAAAACAATTGGATGTGTATAATAATTATAAAAGAAGTCGTGGAGAAAAAGAAGCAGATAAAATAGCTGCTAGAGCGGGATATTCTGAACATGAAACTGGTTATACAATAGATATGTATTCTAAAGGTTCTACTCAAAGTGATTTTCAAAATACTGAAGCATATGAATGGCTTATTAAAAATGCTCATAGATTTGGTTTTATTCAAAGGTATCCTTTAGATAAAGAAAATGTAACTGGATATAGTTTTGAATCATGGCACTATAGGTATGTTGGTATAGATGCTGCTACATATATTTATGAAAACAATATTACTTTTGATGAGTATTATGCTTACTTTGTAAAGTAAGTTTTTTTTAAATCAATATGTTTATTATTTCTCTATTTTCTGCTATAATTATGTGTAGGTGAAAATGAGTGAATTATCCTAATAAAATTGGTAAAACATATAAAAAAAATATTAGTTATGCTAATAGAGGTATGGATTTAGAAAATTTGATAAATGACACTAATGATTATTTACTTACAAATGATATTGCTGTTATTTATAAAAAGCCTACTCCTATTGGTGTTGTAAAAGTTGAATATGTTGGTAATAAACAAGTTATCACTAAGGCTTATTATAGTAGTCCTTCTACATTAGATTATAACGGTATATATAAAGGAAGATATATTGAATTTGATGCAAAAGAAACTAAAAATAAGACTTCTTTTCCACTTAGTAATGTACATGAACATCAAATAAAACATATTGAAAGAATTATAGTTCATGGTGGAATTGCTTTTTTAATAATAAGTATGAATGAAAATTATTACTTGTTACCAGGTGATAAATTAATTAGTTTTATTAAAGGTGAAACTAGAAAAAGTATACCTTATGAGTATATAAAAAATAATGGGTATCTTTTAGAATATAATTATAGTAAGGGATTAAATTATATAAAATATATAGATATTATTGGAGGTATTTATGAAGAAAATAAGTAAAAGTAATAGTACAAGTAAAAGAGTTGTACCAAAAATAAAAATTAAAAAGAAAAGTAAAACTAATAGTGAAGTAAAAGAAAAGAAAAAGTTTACTTGGCAAACTGTACTTAATATTATATTATTGTGTGCAATTGCAATACTTGGGCTTTTCTTAGCATTTATATTATATATTGTATTTACTTCTCCTAAGTTTACAGAAGATGCATTATATCAATCTGAACCAACAGTATTATATGATAGAAATGGTAATGAACTTGCTGTTATTGGATCAGTTGATACTACTCTTCTAACTTATGATGAAATACCAGAAGTGTTAATAGATTCATTGGTTGCTACTGAAGACTCTAGATTCTTTCAACATAATGGTATAGATTTACTTAGATTTGTTAAAGCAAGTTTTAAACAATTACTTGGTTCAAATGATGCCGGTGGTGCATCTACTCTATCAATGCAACTTGTAAAAAATAAGTTGACACAAAAAGGTAAGAAAGAAAATAAAATAGAAAGTTTTGTTAGAAAGTTTAGAGATATTTATTTAGCAGTATTTAAACTTGAACCAAATTATACTAAAGAAGAAATTATTGAGTTTTATTTAAATACGCAATGGTTTGCTACTGATAAAAATAACGTATATGTAAGTAATGGTATTTATGGAATTGAAAGAGCTAGTGAATTTTATTTTAATAAGAGTGCTAAAGATTTAAACTTAGCTGAAGCATCACTTATGGCTGGTATGTTTCAAAATCCATATTTATATAATCCTTTTAAAAATCCAGAAGGATGTAGAAATAGACAAAGAACTGTTTTAAAATTAATGGTTAAACATGGTTATATTACTGAAGAACAAAAAGATGCTATATTAGATATTCCAATAGAAACATTGATAGCACCTCAAAATAGTCTTAATAATAATACTAATAGTAATCAAGCATTTATTGATTATGTTGTAAAAGATGTTGAAAATAAACTTAAATTGGATGTTAATACTTCATCATTAAAGATATATACTACTTTTGATCCAGATATACAAAAAACTGTTAATAAAGTACAAAATGGTGAAGCTTATAAATTCCCAAATGATGTAGTTCAAGAAGGAATTGCTGTTACTAGTAGTGATGATGGATCTATAGTAGCATTATCTGGTGGTAGAAATTATCAAGCTAAAGGATTAAATTTAGCAACAGATTTAAATAAGCAACCAGGATCTACTGCTAAACCATTATTTGATTATGCTATGTACATTGAACATATTACTCAAAGTACATATGATATGATATTAGATGAAAAGACAACTTATAGTAATGGTACTACTTTAGGAAACTATGATGGTAAATTTAAAGGATTAATTACTATGAGATATGCTCTTAAAGATTCTAGAAATATTCCTGCACTTAGAACATTTAAAAAAGTTTATGCTTATGATAAGTCAGTTATCAGTGATTTTGTACATAGTGTTGGAATTGATTATGGTAAAGATTTATTTGAATCTGCTTCAATTGGAGCATTTAATGGAGTATCTCCTTTAGAATTAAGTGCTGCTTATGCTACTTTTGCAAGAGGTGGATATTATATTGAACCTTATTCTTATACTAAAGTTGTAGATAATACAACTGGTAAAGAATACAATTATAGTTATACTAAGAAAAAAGTTATGGAAGATAGTACTGCATTCATGATAAATGATTTACTACAAACTGCTTATGGTGGTAAAGGAGTAAGTGGTACTACTATTGGTGGTAAGACTGGTACTACTAACCTAGATAAAGAAACTAAGAAAAGATATAATTTACCTAATGGTGCTGTAATGGATGCTTGGATAGTAAGTTATTCACCTTCCTACTCTATTGCACTTTGGTATGGTTATGATCAAATATATAAAAATGCTAAAGAAGAAAAATTATATTTAACTAGTTCTACTGGTGGTACTGGAAGAAGAACTATGATGAATGCTTTAGCTACTGGAATTTATCCTAAAAATAAATCATTTAAAAAACCTAGTAGTATTGTAAGTGTTGATGTTGAACTTGAAACATTCCCTGGACAATTATGTAGCAGTTATACTCCTAGTGAATTATGTGAATCAGCATACTATGTAGCTGGTACTGAACCAACTGATGTATCAAAAAGATTTAGTACATTAGATGCTCCTACTGGAGGAAATTATACATTTGATGGAAGTAAAATTACTATTACATGGAATCCTATTAAATCACCAAATGCTATTGATTTAAATTATTTAAGAAATCATTTTGATACTTATTATGAAGATTATGCAGATAAATATTATGAACAAAGAATTCAATATAATAATAGTTATATTGGTACTTTGGGATATGAAATATCACTAGTTGATAGTAGTGGTAAAGAAACTGTACTTGGTTATACTAATAGTACATCATTTACTTATAATACTACAGTTAGTTCAGAAAATTATACATTTAAAGTTAGATCTGCTTATTCAATATTTAAATCTAATAAAAGTGATCCACTTATCATAAAAGGACAAAGTAGTATTGATAGTAATACAGAAAATCTTATACATTAAAAAAATGGTATAAACTACCATTTTTTTAATGCTTCTATTTCTTCTTTAGTAAAGTTATTTGGATATTTATTTTCATCTATTAATTTGTTTATAAATTTTTTATTTTTAGTATTTGATATTTTTATTATAAGTTTATCTTTATTTATATAATCTTTTAAAGTATCTATGTATTCGTTAATAAAGTAAGTATCAAGTGATTTTATTAAATAGTCTTCATACATACTTAAATCGTAATTAAATTCTCTATAATTAAATATAAATTTCCATATTTTATCTTTATCATTTTCTAAAAAAAGTTCATTTAAAATATCTTTAAATTCTTCTTCTTTTAGGTATGGAAGACATTTTGGATTAACAATACTTACAACCATATTTGCTAAATCTTTATTACTTATATTACTTGCAAGTTTATTATAAGTTTTATTTTCTAAAAAAAGTTTCATTATTATTTTACTCTTTTTAAAATCATCTTTATATTTATTATTTGCTTTTTTTATTTCATTAATTAATTTTAAAACATCATCTGTTTTGTTATCTAATTTTTCTAATTCTACTACAATTGTTTCATTATTTAAATATTCATTTAAATATTTATAAAAGATTAATATCATATAATAATTCCCTTTCTGAATTAAAAAATTGTTACATGCAGTAACAATTAATAAATTGAATTGATATTTATTATTTTTTCAACTTCTTCTCTTACACTTTCAAACGTGAACGGTTTTGCCAGTACATCAACAATATCATAATTGAAAGCTCTATCAATTCTATCTCTTGCAACGTCGCCTGTAATTATACACACTGGTATTCTTTTAAATAAATTATTCTCTTTAAAATAATCTAGTACTGCAAATCCATCTACTACTGGCATATTTAAATCCAGCAGTAACCCAATAATTGAATCATCTACATTATTTTTTATTATATCTATTGCTTCTTTTCCATTTAATGCTATTACAACATCATATTCATCTTTAAATGCTCTTTCTACAATATTTCCAATAATTCTTGAATCATCAGCTATTACTATTTTCTTTTTCACGATATCACCCTTAACCTAAATATTTTTTTGATAATTGTGTAACGCTTTCAACAGATTTCATAAGTTCATCAAACTTATTGTTAACTTCATCAACATTATTAGATTTACTAGCCATTTCATGAATATATGCTATATCTGCTAAATCTTTAAAGCCTAAATATTTAGCATCACTTTTAAGTGCATGCACTAATATAGCATAATCTTCCATATTTTGGTCTTTCAAATATTTTTTTATGTTAGGAATTCTAGTTTTATTTTCTTCTAAGAATGACTCTAAAGTTTCATCATAAAATTCTAAATCCCCTAATAGATTTAATGCCGATTCTAAATCAACCCCATTATCCGTTAAAATACTAACATCTCTCATATTATCAATCCTTCTAGTTAAATTATAACATACTTTTTATTTTTTCAAGTAAAAATTGTTTTTTGTTGTCAATATTTTACTATTTTTTTAAATAAATATTTAATACTCTTTCTAATTCTTTTTTATCTATTGGTTTACTTATATAATCATTAAATCCCTCTTTTAAATATTTTTCTTTCATTCCTGCAATTGCATTTGCTGTTAAAGCTACAACTGGTATATTAAAATCATCTTTTTCTTTTAACTTCTTAAATGTTTCTACTCCGCTCATTTTTGGCATCATATCATCCATTAAAATTATGTCATATGTGTTTCCTTCATCAATAAGTTTTAAACAGTCAAATCCACTTGATGCGGTTTCTACTTTTAATTTATAACTTTCCAATAATCTTGATGCAACTTTTAAATTAATTAAATTATCATCTACTACTAATACTTTTTTACCTTTTATAATAATCTTTTTAGTTTCTTCTACTACTTCTTTTTTAGTAACAGACTTTTTAACTATTTTTTGATCAATTGCTACAGAGAAAGTAGAACCCTTTCCATATACTGAATCTACTACTATAGTTCCTTTCATTAGATCAACTAATTTCTTAGTAATTGCAAGGCCTAGTCCAGTACCTTCAATTGTCATGTTTTTGTCAACATCAAATCTTTCAAACTTAGTAAATAATTTATCAATATTCTCTTTCTTTATTCCTATACCTGTATCTTTAACCGAAATAAATAATCTACATACATTATCTTTTTTTACACAACTAACATTAAATTCAATTGAACCTGTTTTAGTATATTTAACAGCATTTGTAAGTAAATTTAATATAATTTGTTTTAATCTTACATAATCTCCATTTAAATATTCTGGAATGTCTTCACTTATATTTGTTTTAAAATCTAATGGCTTCTCTCCAATTCTTGCTTTTGTTAATTTAATTAATTCATCAAATACTTTCTTACTTTCATATTCAGTTTTAACTATTTCTAGTTTATTTGCTTCAATCTTTGAGATATCCAATATTCCATTTACTATTTCTAGTAAGTTTTGACTAGCAGCCATAATGTCTCTTGCTTCTTCTTTTATAACTTTTATATCTTTTTCTTCTAATATTAATTGGCTAAAACCATCAATTGCATTAAGAGGTGTTCTAATTTCATGAGACATACTTGATAGAAAATCTGTTTTAGCTTTATTAGCTTTTTCTGCTTGATCTTTTGCTAGATTTAATTCGTTTATTAATTGTAAATCTGGATTTTCTATTGTGAAATACATTATTAATGTAATAAATGATATAGTTGGTGTCATCATTCTAATACTTGGGTCAATTTTTTGGATAATTGCCATCGCAGTACCTAAAACAAAAACACTTATAATTGGAATATATTTTTTTGATTTATATGTTTTAAAATTTAATAGTAAACTTATGAACCAATAAATTATTTGTATACCACATATTAAGTAGCAAAAATTAACTGCAGGTCCATATGTATAGATTACATTATTTTCATTATGAAAATCAATTGGTAAAATAAGAGTTATTATTGATACCCCAAAAATTATATAAGTCATTATTTTTTTTATTAATTCAAATACTTTTTCTTGCTTTTTTTCGGTTGTTAATATAATTACATAGCAGGTAAGTAAAAGAACCCATGTAATTAAATATATCAAATAAAATTTTGGTATCAGTTCTTCAAGCCAGTTTATGTTTGGATATTTAATTGTTATGAAATAAGTTGGAAATGCTACTAGGCAACCCCCAATACTTGTTAATAATATATATTTATAAATTCTATTTTCAACCGAGTTTAATCTTTTTTTAGAAAAATACACTATTGCTACTAAAACTGAAAATATTACTGATGCTATTACATAGGATAAACCAATACTCATACTAACCATCCCTATCTTAATATAATTTTATCAAATGAATAAATATTTTTCAATATGGCCATGAATTTATGATGATACTAATATTAAAAATGTATTTAAAAAAAGAAAAAATACTCTCATTAAGAAAGTAAATCTTCTTTTAGTTCGGGAGAACTTTTTCTATTTTTATGTCTTCGTTGACAAAAACAAACTCAATCTAATGGAGCCAAAATATATGGCGACTCAGCAGTACCATTTCCTTCTCCACTTAGCTTAACTTTTTTTGAAAGTGATACTGCTGGACGGACCCCATTAGTGTTATTCGCATAACCAATACCTATATTCCCGGTCTCTACATAACTACTGATAGCACTTAAGTTACTGAAACTGTCAGGAGACAATAACCAATAATAATCATTATTATTTAAGTAATTAGTATCTGAACCACCAAAGGCAAGACTTGCTTCTTTAGTTGTTAATAATCCCACTGGATAATCTAAAGCATTGTTTCCATAACCTTGTGTTCCACCAGAATCGACCTTTAATGTAAATTGATCCTCTTTATCTTGACATGTTAATCTTGAATTACTATAGTCATTAAATTGTAACCCTGTTGTTATATTTCCATTATTTGGATTCCATCCTCCTAAGTTTGAGATATTTCTATTATTACAATATATTGCATTCTCTAAATACTCATTTGTATTTGTCATGTTGTTTTCATACCAATTATCTATTACTGTCTTTATATTACTATTTGTTGTATTATAATTCAACATTTCATTTAATGTATCTTCTATCTTTTTACCATTCGTTAATGTCATATATCGCGCCCAATCTGTAGCACTACTCATATAAAAAATATAATATACTGTTGAACAACTTGAACTTGTGTTTAAACATGTATAATGATGTTCGTTTAATTTACTATATACGTTAGATATTGTCCCTCTTGCCGTGTTGTTAAGTGTATATGTTGTTCCATTCCAGGTTACATCACTTCCATAATAATATGTTCCAAATGAGGATGCTGATTTATCAGTCCATTCATACACAGTTCCATACATATATCCTACATATGTTGGAGATTTATAACCATTGTTAAATTTAATTTCATTTGAATCAATATGTACATCTGTTCCAGTATTATTGCATTTATTACTGTCTGAATATGCTCCATTATAAATAAGTTTTACTCCATCTGTTTCGGTTGTTCTTACCATCTTCCAACAATAACTATTTAATACTAGATTATTATTTGTTACATTACCTGCATAATAATATACATCTTTTCCATTTTCATCTGTTGTTTTTTGTACTCCATTGCCATTATTATAATCTTCAATTACTTTATCATAAACTTTTAGTAATTCTTTATCAAAATATAAATAACAATATACTGTTTTATTTGTTCTTGCTGATACTACTCCATCACTATAACTAAGTACATTATCTATTTTGTTACCATTATTATCTATACAAGATGACATCGTTTCATTTAATATGTATGCCCCTGTTGGAAAAGTACTTGCTTCATTATAATTACCACTAGCATCTTTTACCATAATTGCAAAAAGATTATCAGATTTATTATCTAACAATTTAATATCATCTAATGTATTATTTTTATTACCAAAACTCTTAATCCCTAAAAATAAAGTTATTACTTCTATTCC
>CAKOMS010000016.1 GCA_934096735.1 uncultured Bacilli bacterium
GGGGTGCTTGCACTCCTTCTTGGAATAGAAGTAATAACTTTATTTTTAGGGATTAAGAGTTTTGGTAATAAGAATAACACATTAGATGACATTAAATTATTAGATAGTAAATCTGATAATCTTTTTGCAATTATGGTAAAGGGTAGTGATGGTAATTATAATGAATCAAGTACATTTCCAGAAGGAATGTATGTACTTAATGAAACAATGTCCTCATGTATAGATAATAATGGAAATAAGATAGATAATGTACTTAGTTATGAAAGTGGACATGTTTATACAAGAACAAATAAAACGGTATATTGTTATTTATATTTTGATAAAGATAATAGTGTATATGCAAAAGTATTGGATGATTTTTCTAATAATAAGGGAGTAAAAAAGACAACAGATGAAAATGAAAAAGATGTATATTATTATGCAGGTAATGTAACAAACAATAATTTAGTATTAAATAATTATTGTTGGAAAATGGTAAGAACAACTGAGACAGATGGAGTAAAACTTATTTATAATGGAGTGTATTCAGATAGTACAAAATGTGATAACACAGGAACAAGTGTATATATAGATTCAAATTATACTGCATTCAATACAAATTATAATTCACCAGCCTATGTAGGATATATGTATGGAACAGTATATGCATATTCTAAAAAATCAGGATCATCATTTGGAACATATTATTATGGAAGCGATGTAACATGGAATGGAACAACTTATACATTAAGTGATGCCGAAAGTGGAACAATAGCAAATATGTATAGCAAACTAAGCAGTAAACATTATACATGTTTAAGTACAAGTTCAAGTTGTTCGACAGTATATTATATTTACTACATGGGAAGTGCAACAGATACAGCATATTATATGACATTAGCAAATGGTAAAAAGATAGAAGATACTTTAGATGAAATGTTAAATTATAATACAACAAATAGCAATATAAAGACAGTAATAGATAACTGGTATAGTACAAACATGACAAATGTAACAGATTATATAGAGAATGCAATATATTGTAATAATAGATATATAGCAAATTTGTCTGCAAGTGGATGGAATCCAAGTGGAGGAACTATATCAGGTTCAATAAGTTATTTACAATTTAATGATTATAATGATAGTAATGCAAGATTAACATGTCAAGATAAAGAAGACCAATTTACGTTAAAAGTAGATTCAGGTGGAACTTTAGGTTATGGAAATAATGCTTTAGACTATCCAGTTGGATTATTAACTTTGAAAGAAGCGAGTCTCGCCTTTGGTGGTTCAAGTACTAATTACTTAAATAATGGTGATTATTACTGGTTGCTGTCCCCTAACTACTTCTACAACTACCTTGCTAGCGTCCGTTACGTGCGCTATGGGAGTTTGGACTACAACGGCGTGAGCAGCGCTTTCAGGGCCCGGCCTGCAGTTTCACTTTTAACAAAAGTTAAGTTAAGTGGAGAAGGAAATGGTACAGTAGAATCACCATATGTGGTTAGTAAGTAAAACTACAATACTGTATACAATGAAGAAAATCTCCCGAAAACCCTTTCAGGTGGAATAAAAATAGAATAAGTAATTTGTTTTGATACATTATGTATTAATGATTAATATGGATTAAACTTATTGACGAACAGTTTTGAAAATAAGGCCTCGTTAGATTGAGTGCGCTTATATGTCAACGAAGACATAAAAATAGAAAAAGTTCTCCCGAACTAAAAAAAGAATTGTGTTCGACATGAAACAATTCTTTTTAAATTTAATAATTATTAATTACTGCTATTATCTGAAGTAGAAGTATTATTATTTACCAAACTATTCATATAAATTCCATATTGTCTATCTAAAGTAGAATCAACAATATCTAGATTATATAATTTACGATAATATTTTAATGAATTAACATAAACATCACTATGTTCACCCATATATTTAGTACCTAAAGTAGTTCTAATATCATCTTTAGCTTCATCTAAACTAGGTTTATCTTTAGAATTACTTCTATAAATAATATGGTATCCTAGTTCAGTAGTAATTACTTCTTTTGTATATTCACCATTTTTAAGTTTATAAGCAGCATCTAAAAATTCTTTATAAGTATCTCCTAAATCAGTATAATTGATATATCCCATATATCCGAAATTATCTTTAGTAGACTCATCATCAGTATTTTCTTTTGCAAGAGATTTAAATACTTTTAATTTATCATCAGCTTTATCTAATTTACCAATAATTTCTTTAACTTTCTCTTTAGCTTTATCTTCTTCTTTCTTCTTTTCTTCACTTGTCATACTATCTTTTACATCTGGTGTAATAAGAATTTGATATAATTCAACATCTTCTTTTTGATCTTTATCATAATATTCTTTAATTTCATCATCAGTTATTTGTGCTTTTGCATATTCTTGCATAGCATGAGATTGTAAGAATGATAAATATAAAGCACTCTTATAAGCTTCTAAAGAAGAATACTTAGTATTTTGTTTAATCTCTGTTAAAAACTCATTATCATCTTTATAATTTTTCTTTAAATTATTATAATAATTATCAACATCTTTCTTAATACTATCAATATCTTTATCAAACTCAGTTTCTAATATATAAGTATCAATAAGTTCAACAGTAGCATCCAATCCATAACTATCTTTTAATTTTTCATAAAGATCTTCAGCACTAATCTTATGTTCCTTTCCATCTTTTTCAAATGTAACAACGGCTTCTTTACCATCTTGTAATGTTGGAATTTTACCACAACCACACAAAGTTAGTAAACAAACTGCTACTAATATACTTTTTTTCATATATTCCTCCTAATAACCATTATATCATTTTGAATAATCAAATACAATAAATTAAGCACTCACGTTTCAAAATGTTAGCCATAAATTATTAATGAATAGACATAAAGGAGGAGTGAAATATGTGTTGTGGAAATAACGGAATTGGCGCTGCTATTATCTTAGTATTATTTATTCTACTAATCATAATCGTAGGAGCATACATTTAAAGTCTATAAGGAGGTATAAAATATGGCTTGCACAGGAAAATGTGGCGGACATGTAAACGAAAATAATTGTAATTCAAATGGAAACTTTGCCAATTACTTTTTTATAGTATTAATACTATATATCTTACTTGCTATAATACTTGGCGGAAGTTTTGCATATTAAAGAAGAGAAATCTTCTTTTTTAATTGACACAATAAATAATTTGCATTAAGATAATTATCAACTTAAGTTGGAGGGGTTTATGGAAACATTTAATTTATCAAATGGTGATTTAGAAAAATTAGAAAAACTCTTTTCATTAGAACATGAAATATATGAAATATATGAACATTTAGCAATACTTGATTTTAATAATAAAAAAGGTAGCGATGAATATTTAAACCTATTAAATGTTTTAAAAGGTAAGAAAAAAGAAGAAGATATTTATTTTAATTCACTACGTAAAAGCCCTGCCAAAATACATGCAATAGTAAAATTTTTAGCAAAAGATGATGATCCAGACTTTGTTGGAATATTTGATTATTTAATTGGTCTTAAAAAAGATGATTTAATAAGATTTAGAATAATTGAAAGATTTGATTATTTAAGTGGAGAAATACCTTTAGATGAAGATGATAGAGTAGATTATGAATTTGATGAAGAGTTAGATAATTTAGATGAAATTAAAGATTATTTAGATGATTTAGAATTTGATCCAAATGAAGGAAATATTGAAGATTTAAGAGAATTAAAAGAAGTATTTGAAAAAATTACTAAAAACTTTTCAGAGATTGAAGATTTAGATAGAGAATTAAGAGAAAGTACACTTTTAGAAGAAAGCATAGAAGGAGACATAATAAGATCAGTTTATTACATGGTTTTATTAACTAATCAAAAAGTAAATAATAGAATTACTAAGAAATTGTTAATAAATTTTAATTATTTAGTAGCATTTTCATTTACAAAATTAGAAAGAGAACTTTTAGATACTTCATTTAGTGAAGCAAATGAAATATATTGGTTATCACCATTATTAATTGGAAAAACTACAAAAACCGAAACGGATATAAGTAGTACTCAAGGTGTATATGGATTAGATTTAATGAATTATTCTTTAGATAATTTACTTACTTTATATACATGTGATGAAGAAAGTAGTATTGATGAATTCTTTGGAATAATAAACTCTATACTTTTTAGAATTGGATTAATAACATCTAATGCACAAACAAAAAATTTAATGAAAATAAACGTTTTAGAAACACTACTTGATATGGAACCAAGAAATATGAAAGTAGAATCAATTATTAGAGAATGTTTATATCATGAAGATGAAGATAGAAAAAAAGTATGTATTTTAAAACTAGTACCAAATTATAAAAATGGAGAATAATTATGGGTAATGAATTAAAAAAAATAATTGAAATAAGTAGAAGTATATTAGAATTATATGAATATTTAAGTATACAAACTAGCTATGGTTCTACTGATTCATCTGATATTGTTAAAAAAATTAAAAGTTTAAAAGAAGAAGAAAATGATTTTTATAATAAAGTTTTTGGTAGTAAAACTCCTAGTGAAGTAGAGGAATATCTAGAATATTTAGAAGATGGAATTGATGTAACTTTTGAAGGTGGATTAAATACAATAAGTAATCTTGATAAAGAAGAAATAATAAAATTAAGAATATTTGAAAAATTAGTATTAATATTAAATGAAATAAAAAGGGAAGAAGAGTATGAATTTAGTGAGGATATTAAAGAAGTTTATAGAAATATCCTTTTAGTAGATTTATTTGTTGAAGTAGATTTTATTAGAACTATTATTGTATTTTTAAGTGATGAAATAGAAAAAACAAGTAATAAAGAAACTAAATTAAAATTAATAAGAATTAAAAATATGTTAATATTTATGTATTCATATATAGAAAGTGAATTTATAAAAAGAGATTTTAAAAGTGTTAAAGAAATATATTTAGGATATGAATTATTATTACCATTAAAGGGAATTAATTTAGATACTATTAACAGTAGTAAAGATAATTATGCTAAAAATTCTTTAGAATATGCACTTTTAACTCTACTTAATGCATACGACTATGAAAAAGAAGAAAATGTTAATACAGATTATTTAGTATTATTATCCAAAGTAATTATAAAAACATCAGTATTTTTTATAAGTAAAGAATCTCTTGATAAATTTTTAGATTATGCTTCTAGTAAATTTCCGAGTGAAGCAAGAGGATACTATAAAATTGCAAATGAATTAATGAATATATTAAGAGAAGACCCTAGAAAGGACTTGAAAAGAATAAGAATGCTTCATTTATAAATAAAAAAAATTTAGACTACTAAGAAATCTAAATTTTTTTTTATTATATTAATCTATATTAGTACTAGGTAAAGATTTAATATTTATGCTATCATCAAACTTTTTAAGTACATTACTAAATTCATTATATATATCTACATAATTACTTAAATATTTATTTTCCATTTTACTAAACGGAATAACTAAATAATCATATTTACCAATATTTTTATTGTAATATCTATAAGTATAATTTAAATCAGCTCCAATATTACTAATTTCTATTTTAGTAGATTTATCTCTGGTATCATATGTTTTAGTTATATCAAGTGTACCAAACATTCCAACAGTACCAACTTTTCTAACCATTGCTTGTTCAGCACCCATTTGATTAGATAAGAAATTTCCAAAAGAATAAAAAACAACAGTATTACCAATTTTTTCCCAAGGCTCAATACAATGTGAATGAGTACCTAAAACTATATCAACACCATTATCTGCTAAAAACTTAGCTTGACTTCTTTGTGTATCAGTAACTCCTAGATTATATTCATTGCCCCAATGCATTGCAACTATTAAAACATCTACTTTATCTCTAATTGTTTCAATATCTTTTTTAACAGCATCTTCATCAAATAAATTAACTAAATAAGGTTCTTTAGCAAGTTCAGCTTTACCAAGACCATTTGTGCCATAAGTATAAGATAACATAGCATAAGTAATACCATTTGCATTGCCAATTTTTATATTATCTCTTTCTTCTTGGCTAGAAGCCATACCAGTTGCAATAATATTACTTTGACTTTCCCACCATAAGGCAGACTTTTTAGCACTACTAGCTCCCATATCCATAGAATGATTAGTAGCAAGACTTACTAAATTAAATCCAATACTTATCATATCTTTACCAAACTTAGATGGAGTATTAAATTTAGGATATCCCCCATAAGGTTTTTCATCATCAAATACAGTTTCTTGATTATAATATTTAATATCATAAGAACTTATAACATCCTTAGTATATAATAATATATTACTAAAATCATAATCTTTAGTATCATTATTATAAGCAGCTTTATAAACAGGTTGATGTAAAAGTCCATCTCCAGTACCAATTAAACTTGCTTTATAAGTTTTAATTGGATTCTTATCTTCTTCTTTAACATTATTTTTATTTCCGTTAGTAGTATTATTATTTTTATTAACAATATCATCGAGTACACAACCCTTAATAAATAAACCACCAAATAATAAAATAACTAGTGTTAATAAAACAAAAATAGTTCTTTTAGCTTTTCTTCTTATTCTAGCCATTTTTTAAAACCTCAAATACTTCTTTAGGGTCTAATTCATTTCTAAGTCCATAATTAGGAAGTAAATGCATATGAAAATGTTTAATCTTTTGACTATTTCCATAATTAACTAATTTAGTTAATTCTTTAGCATTAAGTTTTTCCATAATAATTTTAGTATATTTTTTACTTATTTCATTAATATGAAGTACTAACTCATCAGGTAAATCCATAAAAGTATCATAATGTTTCTTAGGAATAATTAATGTATGTCCATCAACATTTGGATAAGCATCCATAATAACCATTACTAAATCATCTTCATATAATTTCAAAGAAGGCACTTCGCCATTAATAATTTTACAAAATAAACAATCCATTCTTACCACCATCTAAATTGTATCAAATGTATTTTATATAATCAATTCAAAATAAATTAAAAATATGTTCTTTTTTTTATACATAAGCATAAATTAAATTAGGGAGTGATATATTTGTCTAGTTATAGAGAAATAGTAACAAAAGCAGTTATTGGTAAAGCAAAAAAAACTAGTGGAAATGATTTTACAGTTGAATGTGAAGAAGTACCAAATACTGTTTTAGGTTGCTGGGTAATCAATAATACTTTTAATGGCACAAATAACTTTGGAAGTGTACTTATAAATGGTTCTTTTGATGTAAACGTATGGTATTCATATGATAATGATACTAAAACAGCAGTATGTACAAGAAGATTTAATTATACTGAAAAAATGAATGTTCCATTAAAGAATAAAGATGGACTTGATAATTCATCTGAAATAATTGTTAGAAGTTTAAAACAACCTACAGTAACTAATGTAGAAATTAAAAATGGTTTAGTAAATCTTACAATAGAAAAAGAATTAGGAGTAGAAATAGTAGGAAATACTAAAGTTAGAGTTACAGTAGATGATAACTTTGATGATTATGAAGAATTACTTGATGAAGAAGTAGAAGAAGAAATAAATGAAGTTAAAGAAGATTATTTAGAAGATAGTAATAAATAGTCAATTTACGAAAACCCTTTGTTAGGGTTTTATTTTTTTGACTTGATTTAACATAAATTTTATAGTATTCTATTTATAGAAAGATAGATAATAAGTAAGAGGAAAAACTTACTTACTCGGAGGTTGATATGATGAAAAAAATAGACTTCCGGGGGGGGGGTTGTGAAACTCCTTCTTGGAATAGAAATAGTAACTTTATTTTTAGGGATTAAGAGTTTTGGTAACAAAAATAATATAAAAAATGATGTTAAATTATTGGATAATAAATCTAATAATCTTTTTGCAATTATGGTACAAGATGATACTGGTAATTATGTAGAAAGTAGTGATTTTCCAAAAGGAAGTTATAAATTAAATGATGAACTAACTGTATGTAATGATAATAATGGAGATAGAGTAGAAAATGTACTTAGTTATTCAAATGGTTTTGTAACTGTAACAAGTAAAAGAACTTTATTTTGTTATTTATACTTTGAACCTAAAGTAGATTTAATAATAAATGTAACAAATGAAACAGTACCAACAACCTCTGGTTATAGTGTAGTATCAACATGTCCAAATAGTAATTGGAGCGATAAATATCAAAGATTAGAACTTAGAGATATATCAAATCCAACAGTAGAATGTAATTTAACATATAATAAAAGAACATTTGATGAAAGTAAAAAACTAAGTACTATAGCATCCACAGTAGGAACCTCTGGAACAGGAAGTATAGTAAATGAAGGAGATGCTGGATTCAGATATGAAGGACAAGACCCAAATAACTATATATGGTTTAATAATGAATTATGGAGAATAATCGGAGTAATACCAACAAAAGTAGATGAAACAGGTACAACAGAAAATTTAGTAAAGATAATAAGAGACGAAATAATTGGAGGACTAATGTATGATGCAAAATCATCTGGTGGAACTGGAGCATGGGGAAGCAATACTTTGTATAGTTTATTAAATGAATATTATTGGGGTAAAAAGAATGGAACAAACACGACAGGATGTTATGGTAGTTATTCATCTACATCTAAATCAAAAACACATTGTGATTATACAAAAATAGGAATTGATTCAACAGATTATTATGGAGATATGGTAAAGAAAGTGTATTGGAATACAGGAGTAAGTAAAAATAGTGCTACAGCAAGTGCAGTATTTGAAACAGAAAAAGCAACTCAAACAGTATACAATTATATAGGGCTCATGAGTGCAAGTGATTATGGCTATGCGACAAGTGCATCACATAGTACAAAGTTATCTTCTTATGGTAATAGTACTCATACATTAAATAATTGGTTATTTGCAAATGGAAATGTTGTGTGGACAAACATTTCTTCTACATCTACTAGTATAAATGCTTTGACTAGTAGTGGTTATCTTGCTTCAAAGTCTTATTCTGAGGCAGGTCCTGTCCGTCCAGTTTTATATTTAGAAAATAATACATATGTAATTTCTGGGAATGGAAATATATCTGATCCATATGTTATCTCAAAGAAATTAAATTAATTGGTCAGAAAGGAGTGTAATATGAAAAAATACGGTGTTGTAATTATATCATTATTGGTAATATCTTTGCTTTATTATTTTGCTTTACAAAGTAAAGAAAGTAATAAAACATTTATGCAAGAAGGAATACTTTTTGCTATGACAAAAGATGGAGAAGAAGTAACATCTTTTCCGACAGATGGTAAATATAAAGTTAAAATTGATTGTAAAAATGGTAAAGGTAATTATTTATATTTTGAAGATGAGAATAAATGGAAATTTACAGTAGAGGGTATTACAGGAAAGGTAAGTTGTAATGTTGATTTCACAACAGTAACTAGTAATGATTTATTAAGCGTAGTAGCATCCACAGTAGGAACCTCAGGAACAGGAAGTATAGTAGATGAAGGAGATGCAGGATTTAGGTATGAAGGGCAAGATCCCAATAATTATATATGGTTTAATAATGAATTATGGAGAATAATCGGAGTAATACCAATTGGCGGTAGCACAGAAAATTTAGTAAAAATAATAAGAAACTCTCCAATTGGAGGACTTGCGTACGATGCTAGAACATCTGAAAGAGGAGCATGGGGAAGTAATACATTATATACTTTGTTAAATACTTATTATTATGGTAAAAAAGATGGAACAAATATTTCGGGTTGTTATGGATATGAAGTGACATCAAAATCAAAATGCAATTACACTAAAATAGGAATAAATGGAGCAGATTATTATGGCAGTATGATAAAGAAAGTATATTGGAATACAGGAGCAAGTACTTATAGTGCAACAGCAAGTATTGTATATGAAAATGAAAAAGCAAAACAAACAATATATAATTATGTAGGGCTCATGAGTGCCAGCGATTACGGATATGCAACAACTGAATCACATAGTACTAGTTTATCAAACTATAATAATAGCACAAATCATACACTAAATAATTGGTTATTTAGTGAAGAGGAATGGACAGGCATTGTTTCTTCCAATTCTGCTTTAGTAAATTGTGTTTCTGGTAGCGGAGGAATGGAAACGAATTATGCTAGTGTTGCTAAAAGTGTTCGTCCAGCAGTGTATCTAAATTCTAATATCTATGTATCATCCGGAGATGGCTCACAATTAAATCCGTATATATTAGTAAAATAAACTTATAAATTTAATCGTCAACGAAAACGTTAAAATAGAGTAGTTCTCCCGAGCTAGATAATCACTTTCTAATTAGAAAGTGATTTTTAAGTCAACATTTTTTGTTGACAACATATCATTTTATTGATAGAATGAATGTATAAGAAAAAGGAGGCAGATTATGGCAGTTAAATTAAGATTAAAAAGAATGGGTTCTAAACAAAAACCATTTTATAGAGTAGTAGCAGCTGATTCAAGAAGTCCAAGAGATGGACGTTTCATTGAAACTGTTGGAACTTATGATCCAATTAAAGGTGCAGATAAAATAAATATTGATGAAGAAAAAGCACTTAAATGGTTAAATAACGGAGCACAACCAACTGATACAGTTAAAAATATTTTATCACGTGCTGGTGTTATGAAAAAATTTGCAGACAGCAAAAAGAAAAGTAAATAAGGTGACTTATGAATGTAGTAGAGTTTGCTGAATATCTTGTAAAAAGTTTAGTAATAGAAAAAGACTTAGTAAAAGTATCAGAATTTCAAGCAGATGACGATATTACTATCTTAGAAATTCTTGTGCCAGAAAGTGACATGGGAAGAGTTATTGGAAAAGGCGGAAAAACTAGTACATCAATAAGAACATTGATTCAAGCTTTTGCAGCAGTTAATAACATGCCAAAAGTAAAAATTAATATTGATGCATTTTAAGAAATAGGGTTCTATTTCTTTTTTTGAATTATAAAGGAGACAAACAATGATAACAATACCAAATATATATGGAACATGCAAAGGATCTGAAAAAGCAATTTCTCTAGTAGAAGAAATTTACGAAAAAGAAAAACAAAAAGATAATCCTAAAAAAATATACATTTTTAAAGAAATATTACATAATAAAAGTGTTATAGAAAAATTTAAAAAAAAGGGAATAGAAACTATCAATGATTTAAGTCTTGTTACAGATAAAGATATTCTAATTATAAGAGCACATGGTGAAAGTAAAGAAGTAATTGATTATTTAGAAAATAATAATATTGAATACTATAATGCAACATGCCCAAATGTCTCAAGAATACATAAAATGGTTTATGATAAATATAAAGAAGGTTATGAAATAATTATTATTGGCAAAAAGATTCATCCAGAAGTTATCGGTACAAATGGTTGGTGTGAAAGTAAAGGTATAATTATTGAAACAGAAGAAGATTTAGAAAATATTTCAAGTAACCAAAATAAATTCATTATAGGTCAAACGACTTTTAATAAAGATAAATTTTATGAATTAGTAGTTAAAATAAAAGATATTTTTGAAGGATGTAATATTATAGTTGAAGATACACTTTGTCCTGCAGTTAAAAATTTAATTAACAGTGGTTGTGAAGTTGCTAAAGATGTAGATATAATGTTTGTTGTAGGAGGAAAAAATAGTAGCAATACAAAAGAATTAAATAAGAGTTTAAATGAATTTACTAAATCTTATACATTTGATAATATTAATGCATTTTATAGATTTGTCATAAATAGTGAACTAGATGTTCATAGTAAAATTGGTTTAACAGGAGGAGCATCTACTCCAAAAGATGAAATTCATACTTACAAATATTTACTAGAATTTCTTTTGTTTTATAAAATGATAGTAAAAGAGTTAAAAGAAAAACAAGATAGTGTAAATGATAATTTACATAAATATGATGATCATGTTGAAGTAACTGATTTAATAAATGATTTTTGTGATTTAAATAAAAATGGAAAATATATAAGAGGAACACTTATTGCACTAGGAGAAAGACTTGCTAAAGAAACAGGCAGAAGAAATTATTTACCACTTGCACATGCTTATGAAATGTTTGAAACATCAGTACTTATTCATGACGATATAATAGATAATGCTAAAATTAGAAGAGGAACTGAAACGATACCAAGAAGAATATGTAAAAAATATTTGAATAAATGTAGTACTAAAGAATATTTTAATGATACTTTAAGACTTGCAAATAGTTTAGGTATATGTGCTGGAGATTTAGGGTTTTATGAAGCAAATAAATTAATAGTAGATTCTTACAGTAAAAATAAAAATTTAAGTAAAATATTACTTTTATATAATGATATTATAATAAAAACTATTAAAGGTGAAATAATTGATGTAATTCTTCCTTTTAAAGGAAAATATAATTTTAAAGAAATAACTGAAAATGATATATTGGATATATATACTTTAAAAACTAGTTGGTATACTATAACAGGTCCTTTCATGTTAGGGTACACTCTAGGAGGTAAAACTACTACTAAAGAAATGGAAACCGCACTTACAAATATAGGAATTGCCTTTCAAATAAAAGATGATTTACTTGGAATATTTAGTGATAAAAATAAAATTGGTAAATCAAATACTTCGGATATTGAAGAATTTAAACAAACTTTACTTTATTCACATGTTATAAAAACTGAATATAAAAAAGAATTTTTAAAGTATTATGGAAAAAAGATTAATGAAAGTGATTTAAATAAGGTAAGAATTATTTTAAAAGAAAGTAATACATATAATTATATAAATGAATACTTAGATAATATATATGATAATACTAAAAAATTAATTGATGAGTTAGATTTAATAGATATTGGAAAAGATATATTAAAAGGATTATTAATATATATAAAAATAAGAGAAAAATAAAAATGAATCAAATCTTTTAAAATGATTCTTTTTTTATTGACATATAATATAATTGATAGTATTATTGTGTTAGTCAAGTGATACAGTTAGAAGGTGGTAATATAGATAAATTGAATAATGAATTTAATGATTTATTCAAAAGTACTTTTGATAATGAAAGACCAATATATATTCAACTTATGGATATAATTAAAAATGAAATTGTCTCTGGTAATATCGCACTAGGAGAAAAACTTCCATCAGTAAGAGATTTTGCAATAAAATTAAAAATTAATCCTAACACTGTTCAAAAATCTTTAATGGAATTAGAAAGATTAAATTTTATCTATACTGAAAGAACTAGTGGAAAGTATGTAACAAAAGATAAATCATTAATAGAAAAAGAAAGAATAAAATTAGCGAGTATTAGTAAAGAAAAATACTTAGAAGATATGAAAAAATTAGGATATACCAAAGAAGAATCTATTAAATTTTTAGGAGAGTGATTAGATGGATTTATTAGAATTAAAAGGATTAAATAAATCTTTTGGAAAAAAAGAAGTTCTAAAAGATGTAAGTTTAAATGTTACAAGTGGAAAAATAATTGGGCTACTTGGAAAAAACGGAATGGGTAAGACTACTATTATTAAATTAATTAATGATTTATTAACTCCTTCTAGTGGAGAAGTCTTAATAAACGGTGAAATACCTGGTATAGAAAGTAAAAAAAGTATAGCATACTTACCAGAAAGAACCTATTTAGATAAAGAAATGACTGTTACACAAGTACTTAAATATTTTAGTGAATTTTATGATAATTTTGATATAGAAAAAGCTAAAAAATTATTAAAGGATTTAGATATTTCTTTAACTGATAAATTATCAAAAATGAGTAAAGGAATGCAAGAAAAAGTATGTTTAGTATTAGTTATGAGTAGAGATGCAAAACTATACATCTTAGATGAACCTTTAGGAGGAGTAGATCCTGCTACTAGAGATTATATTCTAGATACAATATTAAGTAACTTTTCGCCTGGTGCAAGTGTTATAATTTCAACTCACTTAATAAGTGATATAGAAAGAATTTTAGATGAAGTAATATTTATTGATAAAGGAAAAATAATTTTACAATCATCATGTGATGATCTTAGAAAAAAATATAATAAATCAATCGATGAAATATTTAGGGAGATGTTCAAATGTTAAATAAATTAATAAAATATGATTTTAAATGGATATATAAAACAATAATTATTTTTAACTTTCTTGCACTTTTATTTGCAATATTAGGTAGATGCTTTGTAAGTATTGACTCATCTATATTAATGCAAATAATTGGTAAAATATGTTTTGGTATTACAATAAGCATGGGAGTAAGTGGACTTATAAATGCATTGATGAGATCATGGGTAAGGTTTATTAGAAATACATATAAAGATGAGTCTTACTTAACACATACACTTCCAGTAAGTAAAAGTAAAATTTATTCATCAAAAATAATAAGTGGTATTATTTCTGTAATGTTAAATTTTCTAGTATTAATTATTTGTTTATTTATTTGTTATTATAGTAAAGACACAATAAATTATTTAAAAGATTTATTAGAATTAACTGCAAATACATATAATACTTCAGTAGTAAATTTATTATTAATGGTATTTTTAGTTATATTATTTGAATTAATATTTATTTTATTAGTAGGTTATACTGGAATAATTATTGGTAATAAAAGAAATAATCATAAAATGATACATTCTGTATTTACATCAATTGGGTTATATTTAGTATCAAGTGCTATTTCTCTTGAAATATTACATATTATATCTTTCTTTAGTGATGATGTAAAAAGTTTATTTATGCAAGTAAATACATTTGAAGTAGGAGTATTAAAAACTGCTATGATATATGCAATAATAATATATTTTGTATATATAATAATTTATTATTTATTAAGTAATTATTTATTTAATAAAGGAGTAAATGTTGATTAATAAAAATAATTTAGTATAATTTAGATAAGGATGTGAGTTATGAAAAATATAGGTAGTTTAATATGGGGGTTAATATTAGTAATAGTTGGAGTAATTTGGGGATTAAATGAATTAAACATTACTGATATAGATATATTCTTTACAGGATGGTGGACATTATTTATAATTATTCCATCGATTGCAGGTCTTATAAAAGATGAAAATAAAACAGGTAGTATTATTTGGTTACTTATAGGAGTACTTTTATTTTTAGGAGTAAATGATATTATTGATTTTGATATGATGTGGTCTTTATTATTTCCTATAATTATTATAATAATCGGTTTATCAATTTTATGTAAAAATATCTTTAATAAGAGTTTAAAAGAAAAAATAAGAGAATTAAATAAAATAGAAAATAAAAATAAAAAAGAAATTACTGCAACTTTTTCATCAGAAAAAATTAATTTTGAAAAAGAAAAATTTACATCATGTGATGCATCTGCAATTTTTGGTGGAGTAGAACTAGATCTTAGAAATGCAACTTTTAAAGATTCAGCAATAATTAATGTTACGGCAATATTTGGAGGAATAGATATTTTAGTACCAAGTGATGTAACTGTAATAGTTAATTCAACTTCAATTTTTGGAGGAATATCTAATGAACGAAAAGATATTTCAGAAAGTAAACATACATTATATGTAAATGGAACTTGCTTATTCGGTGGAGTTGAAATAAAATGACTAGTACACAAAGAGTAATAAAATATTTTGGACTTCTTCTTGCAATACTTCTTATTATTTCTATATTTTCTGGAATATATTATGGAGTTTCTGCTATAAGTTCAATATTTACTAAAAATAATGAAATACTTACGGAGTTTAAAGAAATGAAAATTAATAAAGAGACAAAATTATTAGAGTTAGATTTAAAATCTGCAACTATTAATATTACTAGTGGTAGTACTTTAAAGATTGAAACTAATAATGATTCTATAAAAGTAACTGAAGATAATAATAAAATAATTGTTAAAGATAATAGTAAAAATAGATTTAAAGTAAATCCTAAAACAGAAATAAATATTACTATACCAAGTGATTATATATTTGAAGGTGTAAATATTGAAAATGGAGCCGGAAAATTATTTATAGATTCTTTAAAGACAGAAGTATTAAGTCTAGATTTAGGAGCAGGGAAAGTAGAAATAAATAATTTAGATGTTTCTAAAAAAGGTAGTATTAATACTGGAGCAGGAGAATTTATTATAAGAAATGGTTCTTTAAATGATATAGAATTTGATTTAGGAACTGGCAAAACAGATATAAAATCATTATTTACTGGAAGCAGTAGCGTAGATGCTGGTATTGGTGAATTAAATTTATATTTATTAAGTGATATAAATATGTATGAATTAAATATAGATAAAGGATTAGGTAGTATTTCACTTAATAATGAAAGTATTAAAAGTGGTACCTATGGAAGTGGTACTAATAAAATAGATATCTCATCAGGTATAGGAAGTATTAATATTACTACAGAAAATAGTAGATAATGGAATATTTAGATTTATATGATTCAAATAAAAATCTAACCGGTAAAAAAATAGTTAGAGATAAAAAAATAATATCTGAATTAAAAGATAGTTATATTAATGTGGTTTTAATTTTTATAAAAAGAGGATTTGTTAAATCTGGTAGTAATAGTATAAATACAGTTTGTATAGAGGTCTAAGAAGAACTAGGAATAGATATAAGTAAAGATAATATTATTTTAGATATCTATTATTTAGAAAAAGATATTAACATATCTGATTTAATACTTCCAAAAAAAGAAGTAGAAGAAGTATTTTGGCTAGATACAGATGAAATAAAAGATTTAATTAAAGAAGATAAAATAAGAAAAAGTAATATAAAACCATTTTTAGATATAATAAATTATTTAAATAAATAAAAGGTGTTAAAAAGAAAGCTTAACACCTTTTTTCTTAAGTATTTTTTTTCTAATAAAATCTACTGGTATAACACTTAAAGATAAAATAACTACAAATATAAGTTCATGTATTAAAAGTCCATAAGTTCTAAACAAATCCTTACCACAATATATTAAATATATTTGAGTAATAATTATAAACATATTAATAAAAATAAATACTTTATTTTTATTAATGTTAGATAATATATTTAATCTTTCAGTTCTAGAATTAAAAGCATTAAATATTCCAATAAATATGAAAAGTGCAAAATAAGCAGTCATAAAATGTTTATAATCTCCTCTAATAAACAGTTTAATTATTGGAAGTTTTAAAAATAATATACAAAGTAAAGCAGAGTATAATGCCATAATTATTATTTGAGAATACATATATTTATTAATAATTGGTTCATCTAACTTTTTAGGCAATTCTTCCATATAATAAGTTAAAGGAGCTTCATAAGAGAAAGCAAGTCCTGCAAAAGTATCCATAATCATATTAAGCCAAAGCATTTGTATTATAGTTATAGGAGTACTAACTCCAATATAAGACCCAATTATAGAAAGTACTAAAGCAGTCATATTAACAGTAAGCTGATAAACTACAAATTTTCTAATACTTTTAAAAGTAGTTCTACCATACAAAATAGCTTTACTAATAGACATAATATTATTATCAAGTATTACTATATCGCTAGCTTCTTTAGCAACTTCAGTACCACTTCCCATAGCAAAACCAACATTAGCTTTTTTTAAAGCAGGAGCATCATTAACACCATCCCCAGTCATACCAACAATTTGTTTCATTTCTTCAAGAACACTTACAAGTCTACTTTTATCTTGAGGAAGAGCTCTTGCTACAACTTTTAAATTAGGTAATATTTTCTTTAATTTTTCATCATCTAATTTACTAAGTTCATTACTATCTAATATAACATCTTCTTTATTATTATAAATACCAACCTCAGTAGCAATATTTTTAGCAGTATATAAAGCATCCCCAGTAATCATAATAATTTTAATACCAGCATTTTTAATAAGTTTTATTCCTTCTTTTGCAAGTGCTCTAAGTTCATCTTTTAAAGTTAAAAATCCAATTAAACATAAATCATCTTTATTATTAGATCCCTTTGCAAGCATTATAACTCTCATACCATTCTTAGTATATTTTTCTATTTCTCTTGTAAAAATATTTTTATTCGTAAGTACTTTTTCTTCTCCTAAACTATTTATATATTTATTACATTTAGGAAGTATCTTTTCACTAGCACCCTTAATTAAAAAATAATCATTAAAATAAATAGTACTATATTTACTACTACTATTAAAATGTTCTCTTCTTATTATATTTTTATTATAATCTTTTCTAATTTTTAAAAACTTTATAAGTGATTTATCAGTTGAATTACCTCCAATAACCTTATTATTACTTATAATACTATCATTATTTAATATAACTGATTCATAAACCAAATCATATATTTTACTCATCTTAATTTCAGATTCATTTTTATATTTTTTAAAATCACTCGAAACAAAATAAGTAACTTCTAATTCTCCTTTAGTAAGAGTACCAGTTTTATCAGTTAATAAATAATTAATACTTCCACTAGTTTCAATACCAGTTGGTTTTCTAACCAGTACATTATCTTTAAGCATTCTTTTCATATTTGAAGAAAGTACTAAAGTAATCATCATAGGTAACCCTTCAGGTACTGCTACTATAATAATAGTAACAGATAAAGTTAAAGCATAAATTAAATAATTTATTAAAAGTTTTGTATTACTAAATGTTGCCATTATTTCATTCATATTAAAATTATTTTCAATAACAATTTTATTAAATAAATAAGATATCGATACTATAAATGCTCCAATATAACCAATCTTACTAATAATCTTAGCAAGCCCATAAAGTCTAGTTTTAAGTGGAGAAGTAGGCTCTTTCTCTTGTATTTCTAAAGAAATTTTTCCATACATTGTATTATTACCAACAGACTCAACAATCATTTTACATCTTCCATTAACAACATTAGTACCTCTATATAATTTATTATTATTTACATCTTTCTTAACTTCTTTAGCTTCTCCTGTAAGAGCAGATTCATTTATACTAACATTACCATTTATTAATTTTCCATCAGCAGGTACAGATTCACCACTCTCTAAAAGAACAATATCACCGACAACTACATCATTAATAGAAATTAATTCAACTATACCATTTCTATATACTTTAACCAAAGTATTACTACTACTATTTAGTAGTTTTTTAAAGGCTTCTTCGCTTCCATATTCAGAAATAGTTGATACAAGAGTTGCAAGTAATACTGCAATAGCAATACCAATAGTTTCAAAAAAATCATACTTAGAGAAAATAAAAATAAGTTTAATTGCAAGAGCAATAAGCAAAATCTTTATTATTGGATCTCCCAAAGACTCAAGCATTATTTTAAATAAAGTCTTTTGCTTTATTTTAGATATTTCATTTGTACCAAATTTATTTCTTTGTATTTTTACATCTTCATTAGAAAGTCCATTGTAATTTATCATTATACCCTCGCTTATTATAATTCTAAAAAATTATATGAGTAAGAGAGTAGTTTTAGTAACAAAATAAAATATTTACTTAACTTTACAAGTATTATTTAAAGACAAATTAATTTTATATGATACAGTTTTTTTATCTTTGGTATAAGCTTTAATTTCTAAATATAGACTATCATCATTATAATTCTGACAATCATTAGAAAAATTATCTAAATTAAACTCAATATCTTTTAAATAATTTTCTAATTTAATATTTTTATTATTAGCACTATTACATTTTTCTAATTCTTTTATAATGTTTCCTTTTTGTTCATATAAACTACATTCAATTTTTTCATAAGTAACATAATCATCTCCACCGCAATATACAATATTATTAAGATGTAAGTGAGAATTATTTTTATTATATGCAATACTTCCTGATATTTTAAAATTATTACAAGTAGAAGATATAGTTTTAAATTCAATATTACTATTATTTCTAGATAACATGAAAATTATTAATAAAGTTATTAAGACAACAAAAATAATTATAAATATAAAGTATTTATTATTTTTCTTCTTGTTTTTAAATTTATTTCCTTTTAATAGTTCATCCAAACTTATATTATAATCTTCAGATATTTGTTTTAAAAGAGTAATGTCAGGTATATTCTTTCCACATTCCCATTTTGATACGGCTTGAAAAGAAACATTATATTTCTCTGCAAATTCTTTTTGAGTCATATTATTTTCTTGTCTAATTTTTTTTATAACTTCTCCAATTTTATCAAAATCCATAGTACACCTTCCATATACATTAATATTAATATAAATGCTTTTTAGTTGCAATAAAAAACTAATCCATTTCTGAATTAGTCTAAACTCTTTATTAGAGTTAATATCTTATGGTAGCGACGGGGAGATTCGAACTCTCGACCTGCCGGGTATGAAAAATAAGCCCTAAATTAAATTACCGTTTATTTTTTACCGTTTCCCTTATTAAATAAGGCTTCGCTC
>CAKOMS010000017.1 GCA_934096735.1 uncultured Bacilli bacterium
AAAGGAGGTGGTATTGGTATTATGAAATTAAGGACTAAATATATGTTCTCAAAACTAGTAATTTTTATCTTACTATTTGTATTACTACATTTAGATAAAATAAAAAATGCTATCCAATGGCTTATTAAAGTCATAGGATAGTATTACAATACTATGGTGGTGTGGAATTCACACTTACCTAATAAAAGTATAACATAAATAAAATAAAATATTCAAGTACTTGAATTCAAAATAATTTTATAGTATTCTATTAATAGAAAGATAGAAATAAGTAAGAAGTAAAACTTACTTACTCGGAGGTTGATAAGAATGAAAAAAATAGACTTCCGGGGGGGGGGTTGTGAAACTCCTTCTTGGAATAGAAATAATAACTTTATTTTTAGGGATTAAGAGTTTTGGGAATAAGAATAGTATATTAGATGACATTAAATTATTAGATAGTAAATCTGATAATCTTTTTGCAATTATGGTAAAGGGTAGCGATGGTAATTATAATGAAATAAGCACATTTCCAGAAGGAGCATATGTACTAAATGAAATAATGTCCTCATGTGTAGATAATAACGGAAATAAAGTAGATAATGTACTTAGTTATAAAAGTGGTCATGTATATACAAAAACAAATAAGACAGTGTATTGTTATTTATATTTTGATAAAGATAATAGTGTATATGCAAAAGTATTAGATGATTATGAAAATAATAATGGTGTTAAAAAAACAATAGATGAGAATGGAAAAGATGTATATTACTACGCAGGAGATGTAGATAATAATAACATATATTTTAATAATTATTGTTGGAAAATGGTAAGAACAACCGAAACAGATGGAGTAAAACTTATTTATAATGGTGAATATGAGAAAAAAGTATATGACCCAATAACAAAAGATAAATATAATGTAACTACAAATACTCCAACAGGAACACCATTTACATTTGATGAAACTACAAAGAAATGGACAAGTGGAATAGCTGGAGTAAGCAATGGCGAAAACATAATTGAGTTTACTGTAACTGAAGCTGGTGACTATGTTTTAAATTATGAAGTTAGTAGTGAATCAGGTTGGGATAAAGGATCATTTTATAAAAATGAAACAGGATTAAAAGTAGATTTAAGTGGATTGTCTTCTGGAACAATTGATCTTAATGGATTAACAACAAGTGATGTAATAAAAGTGGTTTATAAAAAAGATGGTAGTGGCAATAGTAATGATGATGTAGTAAAATTTTCAATTGGAAAACCAACCGAAAAAGTTATAACAAATTGTAATAATACAGGTACAAATGTTTACTTGGAACCAAGTAAAACAAAATATAATACAAGTCCTAATTCTCCGGCATATGTAGGATATATGTATGGGGCAGCATATACCTCTTCCGAAAAATCAGTATTTTCATTTGGAACATACTATTATGGAAGTGATGTAACATGGAATGGAACAACATATACGTTAAGTGATGCAGAAAGTGGAACAATAGCAGATATGTATAGCAAACTTAGTAGTAAACATTATACATGTTTGAGTACAAGTTCAAGCTGTTCGACAGTTTATTATATTTATTATATGCAGAAGGCAACACAACCGGCATATTACATAACATTAACAAATGGTAAAAAAATAGAAGATGCCTTAGATGAAATGTTAAATTATAATACAACAAATAGTAATATAAAATCAGTAATAGATAATTGGTATAAAAACAACATGACAAATGCAACAGATTATCTAGAAAATGCAATATATTGTAATAACAGACATATAACAGAATTAGGAGGATGGAATCCAAATGGAGGCGGAATAACAAGTTATTTATATTTTAATGATTCTAGTGCTAGTAATTATAGATTGACGTGCCAAGATAAAGAAGATCAATTTACATTGAAAGTAGATTTTGGTGGAACTCTTGGTTATGGGAATAATGCTTTAGATTATCCAGTAGGATTATTAACCCGTAAAGAAGCCAATCTTGCCTTTGGTAGTTTAAGAACTAATTACTTAAATAATGGTGATTACTGGTTGCTGTCCCCTAACAGCTTCCACTGCGACGGAGCTGTCGTCTATAGCTTGTACGATGGGAGTTTGCTTGACTACTACGTGACCTACACTCACGGGGCCCGGCCCGCAGTGTCACTTTCAAAAAAAGTCAAACTAAGTGGAGAAGGAACTGGTACTGTTGAGTCACCTTATATTTTGGCTCCATTAGATTAATTGTTCTTGTCAACGAAGACATAAAAATAGAAAAAGTTCTCCCGAACTAAAGAAAGGTATGAGTTTAACTTGTACCTTTTTTGTTATTTAGTAGATTTTAAAACTTATATTTGATAAAATATGGGTAGGTGTTGAGAATGAAAGAATATTTTAAATTAATATATAAAGATAGCAAAGAAAAATATTTTAAAACTTTGGATAAATGGATGTCTAGTGATGAAAAAAAATTTATAATTACTGCAAATCCAGAAACAATTAGTATGGCAAAAAATGATAAAGAAATAAATGATATGTTATTAGATAAAAATAATAGTGTTATTCCAGATGGAATTGCTATTGTAAAGGTATCTAAAATGTTTAATATGCCTTGCAAAGAAAGAATAGCAGGAGTAGATGTAGCAGAGCATTTACTAGAATATGCTAGTAAAAATAAAAAGAAAGTATACTTATTTGGTAGTAAAGAAGAAGTTATTACTGCAATGAAAAATGTTATAAAAGAAAAATATAGTGGTATAAATTTAGTTGGAGCTACTAATGGTTATGTAAAAGATAGAGATAAAGAGTTTGAAAATATAAAAAAATCTTCACCTGATATTGTAATGGTTGCACTTGGAATACCGCATCAAGAAAAATTAATTTATAAACATTTAAACGATTTTAAAAAAGGAATATTTGTAGGTGTAGGAGGTTCATTTGATGTATTAAGCGGAACAAAAAAAAGAGCACCTAAAATATTTATTAAACTTAATTTAGAATGGTTCTATAGAATTGTTTGTGAACCAAAAAGATTAAAAAGATTTTGGGATAATAATATCAAATTTATGTTTAAAGCAATGAAAGAAAGGAGAAAAAATGAAAAAAATTAAAGTAATGAGTGTTTTTGGAACAAGACCAGAAGCTATTAAAATGGCTCCCCTTGTAAAAGAACTTGAAAAAAGAGAAGAAATTGAAAGTATTGTATCAGTAACAGCACAACATAGAGAAATGTTAGATCAAGTACTAGAAACTTTTAAAATTAAACCAGATTATGATTTAAATATAATGAAAAGTGGTCAAACATTAGCAGAAGTTACAACAAGAGCCTTATTAGGACTTGAAAATGTTATAAAAGAAAGTAAGCCAGATATTGTATTAGTACATGGAGACACTACAACAACATTCGCAGCATCACTTGCAGCCTTCTATAATCAAACTGCTATTGGACACGTTGAAGCAGGACTTAGAACTAACGATAAGTATTCACCATTTCCAGAAGAAATGAACAGACAATGTGTTGATAGAATGAGTGATTTATATTTTGCTCCAACTGAAATTAGTAAGAATAATTTATTAAAAGAAGGAATAGATGAAAATAAAATATATGTTACTGGTAATACTGCAATTGATGCTATGAGTACAACGATAAATAAAAACTATACTCATAAAGAATTAGAATGGATTAAACCAAACGAAAAAATGATTTTACTTACTGCTCATAGACGTGAAAATCTAGGAGAACCTATGAGAAATATTTTTAAAGGAATTAAAAGAGTAGTAGATGAATTTGAAGATGTTAAAGTATTATATCCAATTCATATGAATCCTAAAGTAAGAGAAGTTGCAAATGAAATTTTTGCATCATGTGATAGAGTTAAACTTATTGAACCACTTGAAGTATTTGATTTTCATAACTTTCAAAATAAAGCTTATTTAATTCTAACTGATTCTGGTGGTATTCAAGAAGAAGCTCCAAGTTTAGGAAAACCAGTCCTAGTTTTAAGAGATACTACAGAAAGACCTGAAGGAATAAATGCAGGAACACTTAAACTAGTTGGAACTAATGAAGATGTTATATATAATGAAACTAAAAAGTTATTAATAGATAAAGATGAATATGAAAAAATGAGCAAAGCATCAAATCCATATGGAGATGGACATGCTAGCAAATATATAGTAGATGCTATAATTAATTATTTTAACAAATAATAAAGGAGAATTATGAAAGTACTAGCAATAATACCAGCTTATAACGAAGAAAAAAGTATTAAAGAAGTATGTGATAATATTGAAAAAGTAAAGTATGGTAAAGATTATACATTAGATTACATAGTTATAAACGATGGTAGTAAAGATAAAACAGAAGAGATATGCACTAAAAATAATATACCAGTAATTAATTTAGTTAATAACTTAGGTATTGGAGGGGCAGTACAAACTGGATACAAATATGCATATTTACATAATTATGATATTGCTATTCAATTTGATGGTGATAATCAACATGATGCAAACTATATTGATGATATAGTAAAACCAATTATCAATAATGAATGTGAAATGACTGTAGGTAGTAGATATGTAAAAGAATTAAGTGAATTTAAATCAACATTTTTAAGACAATTTGGTATTAAATTTTTATCAACTATTTTAAAAACTACTACAGGTAAGAAAATATATGATGTAACATCTGGAATGAGAGCTATTAATAAAGATATAATAAAAATATTTATAAATGATTATCCAATAGATTATCCAGAACCAGAAACTTTAGTAGCAGTTTTAATAAAAGGCTACAAAATAAAAGAAGTTCCAGTAAAAATGCATGAAAGAAAAACTGGTAGATCATCAATAACACCTATATCAAGTATATATTACATGACTAAAGTATCTTATTCAATGATTATGAAAAGTATTATAGAAAGAAGACAAAAAAATGGCAAATAATTTAAGAATATCAATTATTATTGGACTATTAATTGTAATGGTTGGAATATATAAAACTATAAAAAGAAAAAAATTAACTATGAAATATGGAATGTATTGGACATTTGTCTTCTTATGTATGTTATTACTACTTATATTTCCAAAAATAATTGAATGGTTAGCATTAAAACTTGGTTTTAAAGAAGCTCCACATATGTTATTCCTATTTGCAATATTTTGTTTATTTTATATATCTTTTAAAATATATACATCAATTTCCAAATTAACTGAATCAAACAAAAATTTAGTACAAGAATTATCTATTTTAAAACATGAAATTAATAATAAAAGGTGACTTAAATGAATAAGAAAAAAATATCTATTTTAGCATTACATCTAGGCTTTGGAGGAGTAGAACAAGTAATATGTAATACTGCAAATATGTTATGTGATGATTTTGATGTTGAAATAATTTCTTTATATAAAAAGAATGAAGAAATACCATTTAAAATTAATGATAAAGTAAAAATAAAATATTTAATGAATACATGTTCTAATAAAGAAGAATTTAAAACTGCTGTAAAAAATAAAAATATAATAAATATTTTCAAAGAAGGATTTAAATCAGTATATATATTATTAAATAAAAATAGACTTATAAAAAAAGAAGTAAATAAAACTGATGCAAAAATAATCATATCTACAAGATATTCATTTAGTGAATTATTAAATAAAAATAAAAAGAATAATCGCATATTTATTCATGAAGAACATACCTATAGTACATCTGATGATTATATAAATAAATTAAAAGAGTTAAATAACATTGACTATATAAAACCATGTAGTAAAGTTTTATATGAAACATATTTAGAAAATGGTATAAACAATCTTTTTTATATACCACTTGGATTAAATTATTATCCAAATGAAAAAGAAACTTCAAAATTAAATACTAAAAATTTAATAGCAGTTGGAAGACTCGAACCAGAAAAAGGTTATCTTGATTTAATTGAAGTGGTAAATGAATTAGTAAAAAAAGATAAAGTTATAAAATTAAATATATTTGGTAGTGGTAGTGAAGAAGAGAAAATAAATAATTTAATAAAAACATATAAATTAGAAAATAATATAAAATTATGGGGATTTCAAACACAAGATTTTATAAAAAAATATATGAAAGATTCAAGTTTATATGTAATGACTAGTTTTGAAGAATCCTTTGGTTTAGTTCTAATTGAAGCGATGAGTTATAAAATACCATGTATAGCATTTGATTCTGCTAAAGGAGCAAAATACACAATAATTAATAATAAAAATGGATATATTATTAAAAATAGAAATATAAAAGAAATGAGTAATAAAATATTAGAGTATCTTAAGTTGGATGAAAAAGAAAAATTAAATATGGGTGCATTTGCTAGAAATTCAATATCAATTTATAAATATGATAATGTAAAAAAAGAATTAATTAAATTTTACAAAAATATTCAATAAAGTATCATTAATTCATATAATACATTAGAGGTGTCTTATGAATTTAAATGATTCTTTTTTTAATAAAGTAGAAAAGAAAACTAAAGTAGATAAAAATACAATTTTATCTTTAGCAGAAAAATTGCAAAAAGGTAATATGAAAGATGAAAAAACTTTAAGAGAAGTGATCGATACATTAAGTAAAATGACTGGTAAAAAAGTTAGTAAAGAACAAAGTGATAAAATAATTAGTAAAGTAGTTGATGGAAAAGTACCAAGTAATATTGATAAAATGTTTTAAAAAATGGTTTTAAACCATTTTTTAAATGATTTAAAATACATTTCTATTGAAATAAAAGTCATCTTTTAGTAAAATTTATATAGCAAGAAAAGATAAAAATTAATGAGATGAAAGAAGGAAAACAATGGAAGATAGAAAATATATAGTTATAGGAGGAGAACATTATAATCCACTTGGGTTAATAAGAAGTTTAGGTGTAGCAAAAATAAAACCAATTGCAATAATTAAAAAAGCAAGTTTTGGTATAGCATCAAAAAGCAAATATATTAAAAAATTACATTTAGTAGATTCTTATGACGAAGCCCTAGATTTATTAAAAAAAGAATATGGAAATGAAATATTAAAACCATTCGTATTTACTAGTGATGATCAAATGACTTCTATTCTTGATAATAATTATGATGAATTAAAAGATAAATTTATTTTTTACAATGCTAAAAAGCAAGGTGAAATATCAAAATATATGAATAAAGAAGAAATAATGAATCTTGCAGTAGAGTGTGGTTTAAAAGTTGCAAAAAGTTGGAAAGTTTATGATAAAAAAGTTCCAAAAGATATTACTTATCCATGTCTTACTAAAGCAATAATTTCAACTAAAGATAATTGGAAAGATGATTCATTTATTTGTAAAAATGAAGAAGAATTAAAGAAAGCATTAAAGACTATTAAAAGTAAAGAAATACTTATACAAGAATACATAATAAAGAAAAATGAATTATGTTATGATGGATTTTCATGTGATAATGGTAAGAAAGTTTTATATGCAATATCAAGTGATTATTTATTTGTAAAAGAAGGTGCATATAGTAATTATATGTTAGTAAGTAATTCACATCATAAAGAGTTAGAAGACAAATTATCAAAAATGTTTGCAAAAATAAAATTTGATGGAATATTTTCAGTTGAATTTTTAGTAGATGAAAATAATAATTACTATTTTCTAGAAATTAATTTTAGAAATTCAACATGGAGTTGGGCATCCACTAAAGCTGGAATGAATTTACCAGTACTATGGAGTAGATGTATGCTTGATAAAGAAGAATTTAATGATTCGTATAAAGAATTTAAACCATTTAAAGCAATTGTAGAAATAGAAGATTTTCATGATAGAGTTAGTACAAAAAAAGTTAGTGTATTTAAATGGCTAGGTAATTTATTAAGCTCAAAAGTATGGTATTATTTCACATTTGCTGATCCTATGCCATTATTAAATAAAGTATTACATAAAATAAATAAAAAAAGATATTAAGAAAGGATTAGTATAATGAAATTAGACAAAAAAAGATTTATTCCAACAATATCCATAATTATAATAACATTAATATTAGTAGCAACTAATTTAAATTTAGTAAAAAGTAATGTAAATGTAGTATATGATTTTTTATCTCATAAATTTAGTTGGTTATTTATATCTGCTAACATTGCAGCCTTTATATTTTCACTATGGATTATTTTAGGACCATATAAAAACGTAAGATTAGGTGGAGAAAAGGAAAAACCAAAATATAGTACATTCTCTTGGATAGCAATGATGTTTACAACTAGTTGTAGTGCAGGATTAATTGTATTTGGTTTTATAGAAAGTGTAATTTATGCCTCAAATCCACCATTTGGTATAGAACCATTTAGTATAAAAGCTTACGAAATAGCTCAGGCTTATTCTCACTATCATTGGGGATTAAATGCTTGGACACTTTATGTTCCAGTTACAGTAGCATTAGGATTAATGCTTTATAATAAAAAAGAACAAAACATAAACATAAGTAGTGCTTGTGAACCAGTATTAAAAAAACATTCTAAAGGTTTTTTAGGAATACTGATGGATATATTTGGTATTTTTGGAGCAGTAGTAGCACCAGTTACATCTATGGGTCTTGGAATGCCTTTACTTACTTTATTATTTCAAAATATTTTTAATATTCCAGACAGTAAAGTAATTGTTTTACAAATTGTTATATTAGCACTTTGGATATTATTATTTGGTGCTAGTGTTTATAAAGGACTAGATAAAGGTATAAAAAAATTAAGTGATTTAAATGTAATAACAGCATTTGCTTTTATGTTTGTAGTTGCATGTATTACAGGTATTACTTTTGTATTTAATGCAGAGATTAATAATATTGGAGCATATTTAACAAATTTTGTAAGGATGCTTACAAATACAGATCCATATGGTACAGGAGAATTTGTAGCAAAATGGACTGTTTGGTATTGGGCTTGGTTAATAGTATATATGCCTTTGATGGGTGTATTTAATGCTAAAATATCTAAGGGAAGAACTTTAAAAGAAGTTGTTTTAGGACAAATGATTTTTTGTAGTTTAGGTTGTTGGGTTGCTATGTCATCACTTGGAAATTATGCAATTAAAATTCAACAAAGTGGAGTATTAGATATTGCAAGTATACTAAATACTAAAGGACAACCAACAGCAATAGTAGAGATAATAAAAACTATGCCATTCAGTACTTTATTTATGGTACTTGTTGCAATATTATGTTTTATATTTATGGCTACAACAGTAGATTCAAGTTCTTTTGTAGCAGCAGAAACAACTTATAATCATAAAGATGATAACCTAGCACCAAGATGGCTTAGAATGATATGGGCAACAGTAACTTGTGTTATAACTTTTGTTTTATTACAAGTTGGAGGTTTTGATGCTGTTCAAGTTTTAGCAATTTTAATAGGATTTCCTCTAGCAATTATAATGTTTATAGTAATAATTTCTGGAGTTAAACTTTTAAAAGATAAAAAAATCAAAAAATAAATTTATTAATCATATAATTTAATAATCATAATTTGTAAAATGTTCGTAATTATAATTGAAATAAAAAACAAATTGTGATAATCTATTTATAGAATAAAGAGGTATAGATATGAATAATTTAGAAAAAGTATTAGAAAAATTATATAGTTATGAATATTTTCCTATATATTTAGTAGTATCAATAATAGTATTAGTATTACTTTTTATTGTAGTATTATTTTTCGGAAAGAAAGATAAGAAAAAAAGAGAAATCGAAGCTACTAAAAAATTACAACAAATTAATACTGGACAAATTAATTTAGAAGAAGTTAATGCATTCAAAGAAACTAGTACACCATCCTCAGTTGAAATTAATGCAGAACCATCTTTAGAAAATACAGTAACTGAACCTGCATTTCTTCCAAATATGAATGAAGTAAAAGAAGAAAATGAAGTAATTCCAGAACCTATATTACCTAAGGAAGAACCAACTTTAAATATAAGTACGGAACCAGTTATGCCTGAAGTAACACCAGTAGAAAATCATAAAGAAATGCCAACTGAAGTACCAAAAGTTCCAGAAAATAATACATCATTAAATGAAATAAATACAAATATTGAGATAAATAAAGAAGAAGGAACTCCAATTTTAGAAAAAGTTGAAGAAAAGCCATTTGTTTTTGCTTCTGAAGACCCAATAAATGCTGTTGAATCAAATACTTTTAAAAAAGAACCAACAAGTATTCCAGAAGTTAACATTGAACAAAAAGAAACTAAAGTTCCAGAAAATACTCCAAATTTAGATGAAACAACAAGTATTAGAGTACCAGAATTTAATTTTGATGAATTAGTTAAAGAAACTGAAGAAGTTAAAAAAGAAGAGACACCTGTATATCAAAAGGGGCCTGAAATATTCAGTTCAGTATATGTTCCAGAAAAAGAAGATAAAGTAGAAATTGCTAGTAGTACAAATGAAGAATTTGAACTTCCTTCACTAAAAAAGGAACCAGATGTTAATAAAAAAATTGAAGAATCAAAAGTAAATGTTGAAGAAGAAAAAACAAAAGAAGAAGATTTAAGCAATTTAGAAATGCCAGTATTTACAGATTATAAATTAGATGAAATATCTGGAGAATCATATAATATAAATAAATAAGTACATGTTACAATGTGCTTTTTATTATGTAAAAAAGTTTACCTTTTATTGAAGACTAAAAATTAGTGTGTTAAAATAAATATGGTGAATAGAAATGACAAAATATAATGAATCATCGATAAAAATACTTGAAGGCCTAGAAGCCGTTAGAAAAAGACCAGGAATGTACATTGGATCAACAGATAAAAGAGGAATGCATCATTTAGTTTGGGAAATAGTAGATAATGGTATTGATGAAATAATTAACGGATATGGTAATTATATAAAAATAGTTTTACATAAAGATAATAGTATTACTATAGCAGATAATGGACGTGGAGTTCCAATTGGAATGCACGAAAGTGGTAAAAGTACACCAGAAGTTATATATACAATACTTCATGCTGGCGGAAAATTTGAAGCAGGTAATTATAAAGTAAGTGGAGGTCTTCATGGAGTTGGAGCTTCAGTAGTAAATGCCCTAAGTTCTAAAATGGATGTAGTAATTTATCGTGACGGAGTAATATCAAATATTAGATTTGCAAATGGAGGACAAATAGAAAGTCCATTAAAACAAATTGGTACTACAAATAAAACTGGTACAATTGTTACATTTACACCAGATAAAGAAATATTTAAAAATTGTAATTTTTCATATACAACTATTTGTGAAAGAATGCAAGAAAGTGCTTTTTTAATACCTAATGTAACAATAGAAATAATTGATGAAGAAAGTAATAGACAAGTAAAATATCATTATGAAAATGGACTTGAAGATTTTGTTACATACATAAATGAAAATAAAAACACACTTCATAAAGTATTAAGTTTTTCAGGAACAAAAAACGATATCGAAGTAGATATAGCTTTGCAATATACAGATACTTATAATGAAAATATAATATCATTTGTAAACAATGTTAAAACAGTTGATGGTGGTACACATGAAGTTGGTTTTAAAACTGGTATTACAAAAGCATTTAATGATTATGTAAAAAGTAATAATTTAATTAAAGGAAAAGATAATACTTTTGATGGCTCTGATGTAAGAGAAGGAATAAGTGTAGTAATAAGTTTAAAAATACCAGAATCTTCATTGCAATTTGAAGGACAAACTAAAGGTAAATTAGGTACGCCAGAAGCAAGAAGTATTACTGAAAGTATAACTTATGAAAATATTAAATTTTTCCTAGAAGAAAACAAAGAAATAGCATTAAATATTGTTGAAAAAGCTTCAAAAAGTAAGATTGCAAGAGAAGCTGCAAGAAAAGCAAGAGAAGAAGCAAGAAATGGAAAAGGAAAGAATAAAATAGAAAAAAATCTTTCTGGTAAACTTGCTCCAGCAGGTGCTAAAAATCCTAAAATAAATGAACTTTTCTTAGTAGAAGGAGATTCAGCTGGTGGTTCTGCTAAAAATGGTAGAAATAGAAAATTTCAAGCAATATTACCTCTTAGAGGTAAAGTTTTAAATGCTGAAAAGACCAGTGTTCAAGACATGCTAAAAAATGAAGAAATAAATACAATTATTCATACAATTGGAGCAGGAATGGGTAGCGAATTTGTTTTAGAAGATTCAAATTATGATAAAATAATCATAATGACCGATGCCGATGTTGATGGATCACATATTCAAATTCTTTTATTAACATTTTTCTATAGATTTATGAGACCTCTAATTGAAGCAGGAAAATTATATATTGCAAAACCTCCTTTATATAAAATAGAGTATGGTAAAAAACATTTTTATGCTTATAGTGATGAAGAAAGATATAGGATAGTAAGTGAAAATACAGGTAAACCAGAAATTTCAAGAAATAAAGGTCTTGGTGAAATGAACGCTGATGAACTTTGGGATACAACAATGGACCCAGATAAAAGAAGTTTAATAAGAGTTAACATTTATGATGCTGCACTTGCAGAAAAAAGAGTAAATGTTTTAATGGGAGATAAAGTTGAACCAAGAAAAGAATGGATTGAAGAAAACATAGTGTTTACTATGGAAGATAGTTATAGAGCGGAGTAGATAAGTATGGAAAACATATTAAAAAGAATTGAAGATTATGCTCTAGAAGAAATTATGGGAGAAAGATTTGCATCATACGCAAAAGAAATAATTCAAGATAGAGCAATTCCAGATGTAAGAGATGGTTTAAAACCAGTTCAAAGAAGAATACTTTATGCAATGTACTCTGCTGGAAATACATATGATAAAAAGTATTTAAAAAGTGCTGCAACAGTTGGAGATGTTTTAGGTAAATATCACCCACATGGTGATTCATCTGTATATGATGCTATGGTAAGAATGAGTCAAAGTTGGAAACAAAATGAACCACTTATAGACATGAAAGGAAATAATGGTTCAATCGATGGAGATCCAGCTGCAGCATATCGTTATACTGAAGCAAGACTTTCAAAAATAAGTAATGAACTATTATGTGATTTAGATAAAGATACAGTTACGTGGGCTCCAAACTTTGATGATAGATTACTTGAACCAACTGTTTTTCCAGCAAAATTTCCAAATTTATTAGTTAATGGAGCAATGGGAATATCAGCAGGTTATGCAACAAATATACCACCTCATAATCTAGGAGAAATTATTGATGCTACAATAAAAAGAATAGATTCTCCAAATTGTTATTTTGATAGTATATTTGATATAGTAAAAGGACCAGACTTTCCAACTGGAGGTAAAGCACTAGGTATAGATGGAATAAAAAGTGCTTTAAAAACTGGTAGAGGTAAAGTTATTGTAAGAAGTAAATATGAAGTAGTAAAAGAAAAAGGTAAAGAAAAAATAATTATTACTGAAATACCTTTTGAAGTAATAAAGTCTCAATTAGTAAATAAAATTGATGCCATAAGAATAGATAAAAAAATAGATGGTATGGCAGAAGTTAGAGATGAATCAGATAGAGAAGGATTAAGAATTGTAATTGATTTAAAAAGTGGAGCAAATAGTGAATTTGTTTTAAACTATTTACTTAAAAACACCGATTTACAAGTATCATACAATTATAATATGGTAGCAATAGTAAATCGTTGTCCTAAAACTTTAGGTATTCTAGAAATACTAGATGCATACATTGCTCATCAAAAAGAAGTTATTTTAAAAAGAACAGCCTTTGATTTAAAAGCTAAAGAAAAAAGACTTCATATAGTTGAAGGTTTAATAAAATGTTTAAGTATATTAGATGAAGTTATTAAAACAATAAGAGCAAGTAAAAATAAAATGGATGCAAAAAGTAATTTAGTAGCAAAATTTGGTTTTACTTTAGAACAAGCTGAAGCAATAGTAGTATTACAACTATATAAATTAACAAATACAGATGTTTTAGCACTTGAAGAAGAAATGGAATCATTAAAAAAATTAATCGAAGGATTAAAAGCAATATTAAATGATGAAGAAATATTAAGATATGTTATGAAAAAAGAATTAAAAATAATAAAGAAAGAATATGCTGAACCAAGAAAAACAGAAATAGTAAATGAAATTGATGAAATAAAAATTGATGTTGAAAGCATGATACCTAAAGAAACCGTACTTGTAGTAGTATCAAATGAAGGTTATATAAAAAGAGTACCATCTAAAAGTTATAATGGAAGTGCTGGTGAAACATTACTTAAACCAGGTGATTATGTGAAAAATATCTATGAAACTAGTACCCTTAACAATTTAGTAGCATTTACAAACTTAGGTAATTATTTATTTATACCAGTATATAAAATATACGAAGCTAAATGGAAAGAACTTGGTAAACATATAAGTAATTTAGTACCACTTCAAGAAGGAGAGTATGTAATATCATCATTTATCTTGCGTGATGAAGATGCATTAACAATATTTACAAAACAAGGAATGATTAAACAAGTACTAATGAAAGATTTAGTTGTTCAAAGATGTAGTAAACCTCTAGTAGCAATGAAATTAAAAGATGACGATGAAGTTGTTAGTGTTAAAATTAGTAGTGAAGATGTAGTCATGGTTACAAGTAATGGATATTATTTAAGATTTAAAAATAATGAAGTTCCAGTAGTAGGACCAAAAGCTATTGGAGTAAAAGGAATGAATCTAACTGATGACTCAATTATAAGTGGTGAATGTATTAATGATTCATATGAATATTTAGATATCTTTACTAATAATAATACTGCAAAAAGAATAAAATTAAGTGAATTAAAATATTTAACTAGAGCTAAAAAAGGAACACAACTTATTAAAAAAACAAAAACAGTTACTTATAAAATAGTAAATAGTTATATAACAAATTCAAAAGATATAATTATAATAAAAAAAGATAGTGAACTTACTGAAATAAAAAATAGTGATATTGCAATAATGGACCTACAAAGTACAGGAAGTAGTATTACCAAAGGTTATGTTGATGAATATATTTTAAAAACAAATATAATAAAATGTGATTCCAAAAAAGAAGAACCAATTAAAGAAGAAAAAGCCGAAGTAAAAGAAAAACAAGTTTCTTTTGAAGATTTCACTAAAGATTTTAAATTATAATAAAATCACCTAGTAAAACATAATATATACTAGGTGATTTTTAATGAGTAAAAAAGAAGAATTTAAAGAGTTTATAAAAAATAAACCAGAACTAGTTGAATTCATCAAAAATAAAGAACAAACAATGCAAGGATTTTATGAAATATATGATGTCTATGGAACTGATGAAAGTGCTTGGAAACCATATGAAAGAAGTAGTGAAACAACTACTACTCCTAAAATAACTGATATAATGAAAAATATAAATGTTGATGAATTACAAAAACATATAAATACTGCTCAAAAAGCACTTGAGGTAGTAGAAGATTTAACAGAAAAAGGAGCAGATACTGTTAAATCTGTAATAAAAGGCCCTCTTGCAAGTAGACCACTAAATAAGTTTTTTGAGGACTAATTCTATGGAATATTTTTTACAAAAAAAACTAGAAGAAGACAAAAGATTTAAAAGATATTTAAATGAAAATTCAAATTATATAAAATATTTAAATAGAAATCCAGAAAATTATAAAATATTTATTAAAGAAATGAAAGAATTTTACAAAGAAAGACCAACTGATAAGTTAAATAATGCTATTGATACAATAGATATAGTAAGTAAAATTATTGGAACATTGAATTAAAAAAGCAAAAAAACTAGTCATCTAGTTTTTTTCAGTTAAATAATCATTTATACCATACTTCTCATCTTGTGGATCAAAAAATATTTCATATCTTGGTGGATTATAAGTAAGTATACCCATTAAAGCATAAACAAATATAATTAAAAGTATTGATACAATCTTTTGATTTTTAATTTCACTCTTAAATAATAATCTTGTAAATATAAAGTTAGTAAGTAATATGCTAAGAAATAGTATTATAAATGTTACGATCATATTTTCTCCAATAATCCAAAATATTGGATAATACATAATTAAAAATATTGGAATATTACATAGTGCTTCTAAAACCTTAGTTATAAAAAAATTATTAACATTACTATTAGTTTTTTTAAGAATAAAGTATTCAATAATACCATAAAGAAGCACTGTGGTATAAATCATTTTCATATGTTCCCAAACACTTTCATTTACTGGAAAAAATATACTAAATACAGAATTTGGGAACCAGTCATATAAAAAGTGTGTTAAAAAACAAAGTAAAAATGTAAAAATAGCACTTCCAATAATAATTTTATTTGACTTCAAATATATCACCTAATAATAATATATTACAGATAAATTATTATATACAATTTATTTAATTGAAACTATTTTTTCTTGAATAAAAATAAATTTTATAGTATCATTTTTATAGAAAGATAGAAAATAAGTAAGAAGAAAAACTTACTTACTCGGAGGTTGATTAAAATGAAAAAAATA
>CAKOMS010000018.1 GCA_934096735.1 uncultured Bacilli bacterium
TGCCGGGAATTGGCTCCTTTATTATATCAAAAAGCCGCACCCTAGTGGTGCGGTTCAAATTTCAATTTAGGAAAAAAACCGATTTTTTCGGTTTTTTTAGTGTTTAATTATCTAAAATAAATAAATATAAATAATGCTAAACATAAACAGTATATTGAAAATTTCCATAATTTTCCTTTTTTAACAAAATTAGAAAGCCAATTATAAGAAAAATATGTAACTATTAAAGCAACTATAAATCCACTTGCATATGGAAGTATTAAACTACTTTCAGTACTTAGAAGATTTGGAACTTTTAATAACATAGTACCTAAACTAACTGGAAAATATAACATAAAAGTATATTTTAAAGCAGTTTCTCTTTTTAATTTACAAATTAAACAAGCAACTAACACTGTACCACTTCTTGATATTCCAGGAATAATAGTAATCATTTCAAATAGACCAATTATTATAGCATCCTTATAAGTAATATCAGCGTCACCTTTTTCTCCTTTAATATTTCTAACTAAATAAAGCATTAAAGCGGTAAATAAAAAGGCAAAACCTAAAAGTTTAACAGAATTAAAATGTGATTCTAAATAATCATTTAAAAGTACTCCTGCAATACCAACAGGTATAGTACTTATAATCATTTTAATAACATAACTAAATCCAATTTTATAACTTTCTTTATTTTTTCCAAATATAAATCCAAAAAAATCTTTAATTAATTTAATAACATCTTTTCTAAAAATAAATAGAATTGCTAAAAAAGAAGCAAAATTAGAAATAATTTCAAAGTTAAAAGAATTAAATAAACTTTCACTATTAAATAAATTTTTAAATAAAAATACATGACCACTTGAAGAAACCGGAAGTGGTTCAGTTATACCTTGAATAAGTCCCAATATAATATATTTTATATAATCCATTCTATCACCTAATTAATTATATAATATTTTTTAATTAATATAAATAAAATTTAATGATAAGTATGTTAAGTTTATGTTTATTTATATTTGGAGTTATATTTTGTATTATCGGACTATTCTTTATACTTCTTTATTTAAATCTTTTAATAATAGGGTATAGTTTTTTTGAATTTGTTCAATATATTTTTAGAAGTATTTATTCAAATATATTTTTTATTGGAATAGTTTTAATAATTTTATCTTTAGAAAGGAAAAAAATTTATGGATTTTTATTACGACATTTTACTAAATTTTCAAGATAGATATTATATGTTTTATGAATGGGATGAATTTGATAATATTGAATTCATTAGAAAAATACCTATTATGTATATTGACACATTAACTCTTAAAGATCTTTATAAAAGCAAAGTAAAAGTAAGCTCTGAATTCTTAAAAAAAATAGAAAATAAAACGAAGTTAAAGAAAAATAAATATATAAAGTATGCATGTATTTTTACAGATGGAAAAAATACATTAGCAATTGAATTTAATGATAAATGTGAAAGTATTTCTAAAAGTAGTATTTTATTAGAAGATGAATTAAATATTATTGAGTTTTCTTATGGAATGAGTAAAAGTACTTTTGAGTATCTTGTCTTAGAAGAAGAGTCAAAAAAATCTTATACAAGACAAGAGGAAAAAATAAAACATGTGTTAAAATGTGAACTTGATAAAATAATGAATGATAAAAATTATAGTAAATTAAAATATTTATATATTGAATGGTTTCAAAAGTTATTAAATGATAACTATAAAATGTATGAAGAAATGATTAATAAATTAAATGGTGAGATAACTGATAAAGAATATAAAATATATGAGTTTATAAAAAAATCTTATAATAATGTATAATAATTAAAATGTTGTAAATAATATAGTTAGGACGTGATTTTATGAAAAAAATTCTAGCAATATTTATAATACTTTTTAGTTTAGCAGGATGCGGAGTAAAAACACCAAAAACTGCAGTTGAAGATTATTTAAGAAAATATAAAACATTAAATAGTGAAGTTTTAGTAGATATGGAACAAATAATTGATAAAGAAAATTTAACTAAAGAACAAAAAGATCTTTATAGAGATATTCTAAAAAAACAGTATAAAGATTTATCTTATGAAATAGTTGATGAAGAAATAGATGGAGATAACTCTTATGTAACTGCTAAAATTAAAGTATATGATTTATATAAAGCTCAAAGTGATGCAAATAAATATTTAGAAGAACATAGAGAAGAATTTAATGATGAAAATGGTAATTATTCTGCAACAAAATTTATGGATTATAGATTAAAAAGTATGAAAAATACTAATGATTTTATAGAATATACTATAACATTTAGTGTAACAAAAGAAAATGATACTTATGTAGTAGCACAACCAACAGATAATGATTTATTGAAAATTCATGGTATCTACAACTATGAACTTGATTAGAGAACTAAAATTGGTTCTCTTTTTTACACAATTTTATTGTAAAGTATATTTACACTTATTATAGATAATTGAAAGATATTGTTTATTTATGTTAAAATATATTAAAGGTAGTGGAATATGAAAAGTAAATATATTAAATATTTAGTATTTTTAATAATAAGTGTTTTTTTAAATATTTCTTTTTGTTATGCTGCAACATATGTAGGAACAGTAACTGGTACATCTGTTAATGCAAGAAGTGGACCAGGTACTAATTATGGAACAGTTACTACATTAAAAAAAGATAAAAGCTATAAATTAGTTACAAGTGAACTTTTTAAAAGTGAAAGTGAGTGTACAAATGGCTGGTATCAAATAGAGATATCCACTAATTCTACTGGTTATGTATGTAGTAATTATTTATCAATTACAGTTATAGAAAATGAAAGTGATATAGAATATGAAAAAGATGATTATGATAGACCTTGGACTAGTCCAAAATCTACAATAATTGGAGGAGCAAAATTTATTGGAGAAAAATATATAAAAAAAGGTCAATTTACAGCTTATTTAAAAAAGTTTAATGTAAATCCAAATAGTTCATATAATGTTTATAATCATCAGTATATGGCTAATCTTCAAGCACCAGCATCAGAAGCAAAAAGTACCTATAATAGTTATAGAGATAATGGTCTTTTAGCTCTTCCATTAGAGTTTACAATTCCAATATTCGATAATATGCCGGATTATACTTTACTGCCTGGTACAACTTACGAAGAAAATTGTAAAAGTGAAATAACTGATAATGCATTTGAAGAAGAATTAAATAAAGAAAATTTTCCAGAATCATATAAATGTAAATTAAGACTGATTCATGATAAATATCCTAATTGGAAATTTTATTCAATGATGACTAATTTAGACTTTGATAAATCAGTAAAAGCAGAACAAAAAGTATGTTCAATTCAAGGAAGTAGTAAATATCATGAAATAGTAGATGGTAAAAGAGTTGAAACAGAAACAAATTGGTTTTTAGCAAATTTAGAAACTGTAGCATACTTCTTAGATCCAAGAAACTTTTTAACTGAACAAGGAATTTTAATGTTTGAAGATTTAAGTTATAGTGAAAATTATACTGCAAAAGTAGTAAGCAGTGTTTTAAATGGAACATTTATGAAAGATTATTCTTTATTAGATAATATGTTATACAGTGATATCTTTGTTGAAGCTGGAGTATCATCTGGAGTAAGTCCAGTATATTTAGCATCCCTTGCAAGACAAGAAAGTGGAGTTAAAGGTGGGATAGGCACTACCGGAGAAGAATTTACTTATAAAGGAATAACTTACAAAGGTTTATATAATTTTTATAATATAGGTGCTAATAGTGGAGCAGAAAGTCCAGTTTTAGCAGGATTAGTATGGGCAAGTGGAGGATCATCTTCTGTAATAATTAAAAGAAATGATGCAGAAACTGAAAATAATAATGTTGAAAAAACAATTATGGATAAATTAGGAGCATCTTTAAAAGATGATTGTTTAATAAATATTAAACCCAATACAAAACTATCTGAATTAAAAGAAAAATTAAGTGGATTTACTGTAACAGTTGATGGATTAAATGATGAAGATTTTGTAAGAACAAATTCTAAAATAACTATAAGTGATGGAGCAAACACATTTACATACACAATATCTGTAATAGGAGATGTAAATGGAGATGGAGAAGTAGGAGCAAGTGACTATGTGCTTATTAAAAACTACATAATGGAAAAAGTAGGTAGTAATTTAAACACTGCTGAAAGTTTATCTGCTGATGTAGATGGAAATGGTGAAGTAGGAGCAAGCGACTATGTATTAATTAAGAAAAGTATTATGGAGGGATAATTAATGAAAAAAATAAATAAAATAATATTCTTGTTCATTTGTATTTTTAGTAGTATAAATGTAGTATTTGCAAGTGATTTTCGTATAAGTGCATCATCTTATTTAACTAAAGGAACTACTACAAAATTAACAATAAAAGGAACTGATGTAACTGGAAGATTTGATATAAAAACTTCTAATGCTAATGTTGTGTCAGTTAGTGAAAGTGGAGTATGGATTGAAAATAATTCTTATGGAATAACTCTAAGTGCCTTAAATGTAGGAACTGCAACAATAACAGTAACACCTAAAGATATTAGTGATGGATCAGGCAAAATATTAAAATTATCTCCAAAAACAATAAAAGTAACAGTATCTCTTCCTAGAGAAAAATCAAGCGATAACAACTTAAAAAGTCTATCAGTTGAAGGTTATGAAATATCACCTGCTTTTAATAAAGATGAACTAAATTATACAGTAAATGTTGAAGAAGGTACAAAAACTGTTAAAATTAATGCAACACCAAATGAATCTCATGCAAAAATAACTGGTACTGGAGAAAAAGAATTAATTCCAGGTGTAAATAGTTTAAATATAATAGTAACAAGCGAAACTGGAGTAGATAAAATATATAATTTAACAGTTAACGTTATAGATAAAGATCCTATAAATGTAGTAGTAGATGGTAAAAATTATACAGTGGTTAAATTAAAAGAAAATATTACATGTAGTGAATTATTTGAACTAGGAGAAATGGTAGTAGAAAATTTTACAGTACCTGTATGTAAAAATGAAAAGATAGACTATACTTTAGTAGGGCTTAAAGATGAAGAAGGCAATATTGAATTATTTAGATTTAAAGATAATAAATATACTAAATATGAAGAATTTAAAAATAGTAATTTAGTAATTATACCTAAGGAATTTAGTGGTAAAACCAATTATACAAAAGATAAAATAAAAATAAATGATAAAACTTATGAAGTATATAAAACTAAGAAATCTAAAAGATTTGTTCTTATATATGCTATAAATGTAGAAACTGGAGAAGAAGGATTCTACAGTTATGATACTAAAAATAATACATTTAATTATTATGATAATGAATATATTGATTATTTAATAGGTTTAAATAATACATATTTATTAGTACTTGGAGTCTTCTCATTACTTATATTAGTACTCATAATTTGTTTAATTAAAACATGCAGTAAGAAAAAAAGAAAAGATAATAAAGATAATGTAAGTATTAATATAAAAGATAAAAAAAAGAAAAAAGAAAACGAAGTTAAAGAGACTTCTATAAAAGAAAATGAAATAAAAGAAAATATCATTGATGAAGAAAATGAAGCTACTACTTATGATATTTTTGAAACTAAAAAGAAAAAAAAGAAATAATATACCAGTAAATAAGAGTAATGTAGTAACTATATTACTTTTATTTTTCGTATAAATAATGTATAATTAAATGGGTGATTGATGTAATGACTTGGGATATAAATGGAAATAACATATTAGAAATAGTATTAGTAACTTTCTTAATTAGTGTAATATTAGTTCCAGTAGCAAAAAAAGTTGCAGAACATGTTGGAGCAATGGATATGCCTAATGAAAGAAAAGTTCATAAAAAACCTATGCCAAGAATGGGCGGAATAGCAGTATATACAGCATTTTTATTCGGATATATGCTATATGGTCAAATAACTAATCAAATGATTTCAATATTAATAGGATCATTTTTAATAGTACTTGTTGGAATATTTGATGATATTAAACCTATTGGAGCTAAATATAAATTCTTGGTTCAAGTAGTAGCAGCTCTAATAGTAGTTATATATGGTCAAGTATATTTTACAGAAATTTCATTTCTAGGATTATATATAAAATTTAATAAGGTAGTAAGCTATATATTATCAACATTTTTTATAGTATCAATAACAAATGCTATCAACTTAATTGATGGTATGGATGGGTTGTCTAGCGGTATATCATCTATTTATTTCTTAACAATTGGTGTAATAGCATTTATCTTAAATAAAATAGGTGGACTTGATATAACGTTATCATTTATTATGCTAGGAGCAACACTAGGATTTTTAGTTTACAACTTTCCACCAGCTAAAATCTTTATTGGAGATTCAGGTAGCTTATTCTTAGGCTTTATTATATCAATAATTGCACTTTTAGGATTTAAAGTAACAACTTTAACTAGTTTAGTAATACCAATTACAATATTAGCAATACCAATATTTGATACTATTCTTGCAATCTTTAGAAGACTTTTAAAAGGTGAAAGTATTGGAACACCAGATAAAGAGCATTTTCATCATCAATTATTAAAAATGAAATTTTCAACAAAAACAAGTTTACTAATAATTTATTTAATTAATATAATGTTTTCAGCAATTTCAATTGTTTATGTAATTGGAGATCAAAGTCTAGCAATAGTGCTTTATGGCATATTAGCAATTCTTTTACTATTTGTAATACTAAAAACAGATATATTATATGAACATAAAAAAGACAGTAAGAAAAAGGAATTAAAGAAATGAAAATAGATTTTGTAATGATGTGGGTAGATGGTAACGATTTAAAATGGAGAAAAGAAAAAAATAAATATTTACCTAAAGAAGATGAAGTAAATAATGAAGTAAGATTTAGAGATTGGGAATTATTAAAATATTGGTTTAGAGGAGTAGAAAAATATGCACCATGGGTTAATAAAATATATTTTGTAACTTGGGGACACATTCCTAGTTGGCTTGATACAAGTAATGAAAAATTAGAAGTAGTAAATCATAAAGATTTTATAGATGAAAAATACTTACCAACATTTAATTCTCATACAATTGAACTAAATTTACATAAAATAAAAGGATTAAGTGAATATTTTATATTATTTAATGATGATACATTTATTACAGATTATATGTATGAAAAAGATTTCTTTATTAACAATTTACCATGTGATTCTGCTATACTTAATCCAATTATATCAGTAGGATATGATCATTTTTCTAATGTATCAACAAATAATTTAAGTATAATAAATAATAATTTTAATAAAAAAAGTACATTTAAACATAATAAATCAAAATGGTATTCTTTAAAATATGGTAAAGATTTAATAAGAACAATTGCACTTATGCCTTGGAATAGATTTCCTGGTTTCTATAATTCACATTTACCTAATGCATTTTTAAAAAGTACATTTAAAGAGGTTTGGAAAAAAGAAAATACTATTTTAGATGAAACTTGTATGTGTAAATTTAGAAATAATTATACAAATGTTAATCAGTGGCTTATAAAATATTGGCAATTTGCTAGTAACAAATTTATACCTCGTAGTCCAAAAATAGGAAAATATTATGAAATAAGTGATAATAATGAAGAAATAATAAATTCTTTAAAAAATCACTCATATAAAATGGTATGTTTAAATGATAGTATTAAAATAAATAATTTTGACAAAGTAAAAAGTGAATTAACTGAAGTATTTGAAGAATTATTAAATAGTAAAAGTAAATTTGAAAAATAGGAGTTATAAAAATGAAAAATAATATAAAAAAAATAACTTCAAAAATTAAAGGTAGTGATTTTTGGAGTAATTTATTTAAAAATTCTTTTATAGCAGTTCTTGGTGAAGGAGGTTCTTCTTTCATCAACTTTTTTGTCGTAATATTATTTATTAGATTAATGGGTAGTGAAGGCTATGGAGTATTAGTACTTGCTCAAACTTATATGACAATTATAGATACTGTATTAAATCTTCAATGTTGGCGTGGAGTAATAAAGTTTGGCGAAGCTGCTAAAGTTGAAGGTGATTTAGATGAATTATGTGGATACATAAAACTTGGTACAATAATAGATGTATTAACAGCAGTTTTAGGTACTGTAGTATGTTTCTTACTAGCTAATTTCATCGGTTCATTACTAAATTGGAATAGTATTACTGTTTTATCTGCTAAAATATTCTCAGTAGTAATAGTATCTCACTTTTCAGGAACTCCAACTGCAGTACTAAGAATGGAAAATAAATTTAATTTAGTTTCTATTCAAAAAATAGTATCATCTCTTATAAAAATTATATCTTTAGTAGCTTGTATTTTCTTAAGTAGTAAAATTGGTATTCTTACTGGAGTAATAATATATGTAATAACAGATATAATATCAAATTTAATTTTAATAGTTATGGCCTCAGTAGTAGTACATAAAAAATATGGCTTAAGAAAAGTATTTAGTACGAAACTTCCAAAAAAGACAAAAGAATTTACAAAATTCACATTATGGACAAGTCTTTCAGATATAGTAGATATTCCAGTTAACTATTTTGATGTATTCATTATTTCAAAATTAGGTTTAGATATGGTATCAATATTTAAAGTATTTAAACAAATAATATCTTTAATTTCAAAACTATCAGTTCCAATTTATCAAGCAATATTCCCACAATTTTCTAAATTAACTGCAAGTAACGAATTAGAAGTAGCATATAATGCTGTAAAAAAGATTCAAAAATTTGTTATCATGGTAATATTACCAATATTTATAATAGTAGGATCAACTTCATTCTACTGGTTAAAAATAATATTTGATCCAACTTATGCAAACTACTGGTACGTATTATTAATCTACATAATAGTACACATCATAGCAATTTCTTATACAACAATTCATCCATTATTTGTATCTATGGGTAAAGTTAAAGAAGATTTTGCATACGTTCTTATAACTAATATTTTATATTTTATAGTTAGTTTATTACTTGTAGATAAGCTTGGTATGTTAGGTATAGTTACAGCATATGCAACTCAAGCATTCAGTATCATACTTTTAAAGAAATTAAACATAGAAAAAGAAATAAAAAGGAAAAACAAAAATGAATTATGATATTTTTGAAAATAAAAATGTATTAGTATTTATGCCACATGAAGATGATGAAATAAATACTGTGTATGGTCTTTTATATAATATAAAAAATATTGCAAGTAGTATAAAAGTAGTTTATTCTACTAATGGAAATTATATTGTAAAAGACAAATATAGACAAAAAGAAGGAATTAAAAGTTTAAATGTAATTGGAATAAAAGAAGAAGATATTATTTTTATGGGTTACTCAGATCAAATACCTGAGGGAAGTACTCATCTTTATCATGAAAATAAATTATGGAAAGATAAATTTGGAAACTATAAAACAAAATCATACTACAAAAAAGAATATCATTATGAAAAATATAATGAACATGGAGTATTTAATAAAGAAAATTTTATAAAAGATATTGAAGAAATAATAATTGATAATAAACCAGATATAATTTTTTGTATTGATTTTGATTCTCATCCAGATCACAGAGCACTTTCTTTATCATTTGAAATAGCCCTTGGTAGAGTACTTAAAACAAACTTAAATTATCATCCTAAAGTATTTAAATCATTTGCATATCCAACATCATATAAAACAATCAGTGATTATAACATAAATAATCCAGAAACAAAATTTATAAAAGAAAAAAATTCTTTAAGTGAACTACAAAATCCATATTATGATTGGCAAGAAAGAATAATATTTAAAAATACTTTATTTGCCAGTAATTATTTATATTTAAAAAATATTTATTTTTGGGGACTTTTAAAACACAAAAGTCAGTATATTCTAAATAGAATAAATGAAATAATTAACAGTGATTTAGTATTTTTTGAAAGAAATACTTATAATTTATTAAACGATACTAAAAATATAACTGTATCAAGTGGAAATGCTTCTTATTTAAATGATTTTTTACTTTTTGATGTAGACAACATTTTAGGAGGCACTGAAAAAGTACCAGTAGTTAATAATAATTTCACAATTATAAAAAAAGATGACAAAGATAAAAAAATAGAAATTACTTTTAATAGTAGTAAAAATATTGATATTATAAAAATATATGTAAAACCAAATTGTACTATAGATAATATAAAAATTTCTTATAATAATAAAAACATTAAAATAAATTGGGAGTTAAATAATAACATTTATATAATAAGAAATTTAAATATTAAAAATACAAATAATTTAAAAATAGAGTTTGGAAATAAAAAAGATATATTTATTGGAGAACTAGAAATTTTAGAAAGTGAAAATATTACTACATATGCTTATTTAAGTATAAATGACTCAATATATAACAAATACTATGTAAAAGATAAATATGAATTAAATATTAAAAGTAATGATAAAAATATAAATAAATATAAAATAATTAAAAATAATAATAAAGTTTATTTAATGTATAATGATAATATTATAGATAAATTAATTTTAAAAAAGAAATATAAAATACTTATAAATATTGAAACAATTATAAATAAAATAACTTTATTTATAGGTAGAGTTTATCAAAAGTTAGTAAAAGAGATTAGAAAGTGCATTAATTGGTTTGATAATTAATTATACACATGATAAAATAATTGAGAGTTAGCGAGGTTTAACATGGAAAAAAGTTTGAGATTTATACTTAAATATTTATTAGTATTTTTATGCTTTTTTATACCATTTAGAGAAGTAATAGCATATTATACAATCGATTACATTAAATTTATACCTGATGCTTTAATATGGTCATTATTATTATTTGTTATAATAAAAAATAAATTTAAATTAAACTTAAAAAGTTATGATTACTTTTTTATTGGCTTTATTATATTTGGTTTTATAAGTACTTTAATTAATGATATATCAGTAATGGCATTTGCAATGCAAGTAAGAAGTATAGGAACTCTTTATGTACTGTTTTATATTTTAAGAAATATTTTTATGGAATATAAAGATTATATACCAGCAGTAAAAACACTAAATTTAGTTACTATTACTTTTGTATTACTTTCTTTAATTGAAATAATATCTAATAAAAGTATATTATTCCCACTTGAATGGGCTAAAGGTATATCTTTTGCATCAAATTATTATAGAGCTTACAGTTTACTATTTAATCCAAATGTATATGGAGCATTTTTACTATTTGTAATAATAATTAATTATTATTGTGAAATGACTTCTAATAAAAAAATTAAATTAAATTATCTTATCTATTTACTTGGTTATTTAGGAATATTTTTATCATCTTCAAGAAGTACATTTTTAGGTTGCATTTTATTTATATTATTTTTAATATATAACTCAATTAGAGAAAAGAAATTCAAATCATTATTTATTCATATTTTACTAGGAATTATAGCCTTTGGACTTTCTTATGGAGTATTAATAACAAAAGAAAAATTAAATATAAAAGCTCCAGAAGGCACAATAATTAATAAAATACCAGATATAGATAATGATCCGGATGTACCTGTAGTAGATCCAACAAAACCAACAAAACCATCAAAACCAAATAATAATGGTAATAATAATTTACTTGGTAGATTTGAAGAAGTTATAAACGGAACAACAAAAGAAGATAGTGAACAAAGTGGAAGAATTTTTATTATAAAAAAAGGATTAGAAATATTTAAAAATAATTATGTTATTGGAACTGGTTTTGGAACATTCGGCAGTGCTGGAAGTAAAATGGTTACACCTACTAAGTTATATGAAAAATATGGCTTATATGAAGGATTCTATTCTGATAATGAATACATAAAAGTAGTAGTAGAAACTGGTGCTTTAGGAGTATTAACTTTTGGTAGTTTTATTCTATTATTATTTATAAGTATTTTAAAAAGTAGATATGCTGTAATACTTTTCTTAATTTATTGGTATTTAGGAATGTTTTATAATATTACAGAAACACAAGTAGTAACTTTACTATTCTATATAGGTTTAGTATTTTTAAGTATGAATAATAAAAAAGAAGTAAAGGAGAGAAAAGAAGATGCTATTTAATTCATTTAAATTTCTAATTTTCTTTCCTTTTGTTTGCTTGATTTATTACATATTCAGAAAAGAAAATTCTAAAAAAATATGGTTACTTGTAAGTAGTTATTTTTTCTACATTTGTTGGAATGCCTATTATTCATTATTACTTATATTTTCTACATTAGTAACATTTTTAAGTGGAAAGTTAATGGTGAAATATCCTAAAAAGAAAAAATTAATTCTAATAATTTCTATAATACTTAATTTAAGTACATTATTTTTCTTTAAGTATGCAAATTTCTTTATTGAAAATATTAATTTATTATTAAATATATTACATTTAGAGTCATTTAATACCTTAGATATATTATTACCAATAGGAATATCATTTTTTACATTCCAATCAACCAGTTATATTATTGATTTATATAGAAATGATGTTAAAGAAGAAAAAAACTTTATAGATTATGCATTATTTGTTTCATTCTTTCCACAACTAGTTTCAGGACCAATTGAAAAATCAAAAGACTTCTTACCACAACTAAAATTAAAACATAAATTTGAATATGATAATGCTAAAAAAGGCTTATTAACTATGTTAGTAGGATATATTTATAAAATGGTTATTGCTGATAGAATAGCACTAGTAGTAAATACAGTATATGGTAATTTACATGAATATTCAGGTATAATTTTATTAGTAGTAGCAGTATTATATGCATTTCAAATATATACAGATTTCTATGGTTATTCATTAATTGCTAAAGGATGTGCTAAAGTACTTGGTTATGAATTATATGATAATTTTGATTCACCATATTTATCAAGTAGTATAAAAGAATTTTGGAGAAGGTGGCATATTTCTTTAAGTACTTGGTTTAGAGATTATCTATATTTTCCACTTGGAGGAAGCAGAACTACAAAATTTAAAAGACTTAGAAATATAATAATAGTATTTTTAGTAAGCGGATTATGGCATGGTGCTAGTTGGACATTTATAATATGGGGACTTCTTCATGGAATATATCAAGTTATTGGAGTATTAACTAAAGATAAAAGAGATAAATTATGTTCTAAAATTCATTTAAATAAACATCCAAAAATAGAGTATGTTATAAGAGTAAGTATAACTTTCACTCTAGTAGCATTTGCATGGATATTCTTTAGAGCAAATAATTTAAATGATGCAATTTATTATATTTTAAATATGTTTAAATCAATTAATTTAGATTTATTAAGTTTAAATATGGATAAATTTAATCTACTAATAATGTTTATAAGTGTATTTTTATTAATTATTTTTGATATTATAAGAACAAAAGTAGATTTATATGAATGGTTAAAGAGAAAAAATATTATTTTTAGATGGATTATATATTTTGTATTAATATGGATAATTTTAATATTTGGTATTTATGGACCAGGATATAGTGAAAATACTTTCATATATATTCAGTTCTAGGAGGAAATATGAAAAAAATAATTTTAAAGTTAGTAATATTTATATTATTATTTTTAACATCTTTTGTAGTAGCATCTAAAATATTAGTTAGAAAAGGAAATGGCTATGGATCAGATGTAATAACATTTTATCATGAGAGGAAAAATTCTTTAGATTTAATATTTTTTGGTTCTTCTCATAGTTATGCAACATTCATTCCAAGTATAATAAAAGAAGAAACTAATTTAAATTCTTATAATTTTGCAACTCAACAACAACCACTTTGGATATCATATTATTATATGTTAGAATCTCTCAAGTATCAAAAACCAAAATATTTTGTTTTAGAAGTACTTATGACTTCAGTTGATGATAATTATATGGATGAAGGTGTTAACAGAGATGCAATAGATAAAATGAGATTTAGTACTAATAAAATAAATGTTATAAATGAAAGTGTAGAAAATAAAAGTGATAGATTGAGTTATTATTTAAATATTATAAAATATCATAGCAGATGGAATGAACTAGGAAAGTTAGATATTTTATCACTCCTTCCAAATTATCATTTAAAAAATAATGGATATACTTATTTACCTAAGGGTGATGTAAAAGTAGAAAAAAATAATATAAAAAATTATAAAGAAACAAAAGAATTATCTAAAAAGAATATGAAATATTTAAATAAAATTATAGATTTAGCTAAAGAAAATAATATCAAATTAATTCTTGTTAAAAGTCCAGTAGAAATAACTGAAGAAAAGCAAATTTATTATAATGAAGTTGAAAAAATAGCAAAAGATAATAATTTAAATTTTATAAATTATAATTATCTTTATGATGAAATTAATCTAGACTTTGAAAATGACTTTTTTGATAGAGGCCACTTAGATGGTGATGGAGCAGAAAAAGTAAGCAGACATTTTGCATATTATTTAAATAATTTAAATTAGGAGAGGTATAATATGAAAAATATATAATAAAAATTATAGAAGCAATAATAACTTTTATAGCATTACTAATATATGATAATAAATTTTTAAATACTGATGCTTATAGTGTATTAGTAACAATGTTATTTTTTATAATTTTATATATTTATATAAAATATGATATAAAAAGCGATAAAAAAATAAATAATTATTCCTTAGTATTAAGTATTATACTAAGTATGTTTTTATCAGTAGGTACAATCTATAGTAGATATATGTATACAGAAATTATACAAGTAATAAATTTAAATAATATTATATTAAGTGATTTCATACTTTTGGACATACATGGTTCTTTGGAGTATTCTTTCGCTTAGGAAAGTATTATTTAATAATTTAAACATGGCAGTAGCATTCTCAACAATAATTCAAATGCTTTTAATTAGTTTATTATTTACACAAATAATAAAATATTTGTATGAATTAGGTATTCCTAAAAAAGTATGTTACATTATTGCAATAATTTACGGATTTACACCATTATTTGGTTTATGGCTTTCAATCATGGCAGCAACTCCAGTATTTTGTGAGTTAAGATATATATATGGATTATTTACATGTATTCCATTATTAATTATTACTCCAATAATTTTAAAAAGCAAAAAAGATTAATAAAAAAATCGTTTTCATTAATAGAGAACGATTTTTTTATATCGAATTATGTCGTACGATTTATGTTGATTTTTTAAAAAGTTTATATTTAAATAAAGACTTAAGTGTGAAGGAAGCACCACCAATCTTTTTTTCAGGGGGTTTTACCTTTTTGAAAAGGAGGTGGTATTGGTATTATGAAATTAAGGACTAAATATATGTTCTCAAAACTAGTAATTTTTATCTTACTATT
>CAKOMS010000019.1 GCA_934096735.1 uncultured Bacilli bacterium
GATGTAACATGGAATGGAACAACGTATACATTAAGTGATGCAGAAAGTGGAGCAATAGCAGATATGTATAGTAAACTAAGCAGTAAACATTATACATGTTTGAGTACAAGTTCAAGTTGTTCAACAGTATATTATATTTATTATATGGGAAGTGCTACTGGTTATGCATATTATATGACATTAACAAATGGTAAAAAGATAGAAGATGCATTAAATGAAATGCTAAATTATAATACAACAAATAGTAATATAAAGACAGTAATAGATAACTGGTATAGTACAAATATGACAAATGCAACAGATTATTTAGAGAATGCAATATATTGTAATAATAGGAATATATATTATTTAGGTGGATGGAATCCAAGTGGAGGGAGTTTAACAGGAGAATTACAATTTAATGATTATGCTAACGCAAGATTAACATGTCAAGATAAGGAAGATCAATTTACATTGAAAGTAGATTCAGGTGGAACATTAGGATATGGAAATAATGCTTTAGATTATCCAGTGGGATTATTAACAAGTAAAGAATTTTATCTTGCTCGTAATGGTTCAAGTACTAATTACTTAAATAACGGAGATTATTACTGGTTGCTGTCCCCTTACTACTTCTACAACAGCCATGCTTACGTCCGTGCCGATGACTCTTCTGGGAATTTGAGTTACCACAACGTGAACAACACTGTCGGGGCCCGGCCTGCAGTTTCACTTTCAACAAAAGTTAAGTTAAGTGGAGAAGGAAATGGTACAGTTGAGTCACCTTATATTTTGGCTCCATTAGATTGAGTTTGTTTTTGTCAACGAAGACATTAAAATAGAATAAGTTCTCCCGAACTAAAAAGAAGAATTGCTTTGGTTAGTAATTCTTCTTTTGCATTAGTTATTGTATTCTTTTATAATTTCACTATCATCTAAATGTATTTTAGTGTGGCCAATAATTTGATAATCTTCATGGCCTTTTCCAAGTACTAGGAGAATATCATTTTCGTTTAATAAATCTATTCCTTTATGAATTGCTTCTTTTCTGTCATAAATAATTTCATAGTTATTATTTTTATTATCTTTTACTATCATATCCATTATTGATTTTGGATCTTCAGTTCTTGGGTTATCATTTGTAAATATTACATAGTCACTTAAAGATGTTGCAATATTACCCATTATTGGTCTTTTTATTGGATCTCTATCACCACCACATCCTACTATTGTTATGACTTTTCCTTTTTTTAGTTCATTATAGGCTGAAATAACTTTTTCTACTGCATCTGGTGTATGAGCATAATCTACAACAGCATAACCTTTGTTTAATTTAAATGTTTCACATCTACCTTTTGGTGGATAAATGTTTTTTGTAATATCTAATATGCTTTCAATTGAAAATCCTAGTTCATGTAATGTACTTAGACAAGTTAAGTAATTATAAATATTGAATTTACTTGTTAGATTTGTTGTTACATTAAAAGATTTGTTATTATATTCTATACTTATATTTGTATGATCTGGATAAATATCATAATTCTTAATTTTGTAAGTACCATTTGTGCCATATGTTTTATAATTTTTATAGGTTTCAAATTTTTTACTTGATGCATCATCACTATTTAAAAGCATTGGTGCATCATTTTTTAAATAATTTAATATTTTTAATTTTTCGTTTAAGTATGCTTCCATTGTTTTATGATAATCTAAGTGATCTTCAGTAAGATTTGTAAATGCTCCTGCTACAAATGTTAAACCTTTTATTCTTTCATATGATAATGAATGAGATGATACTTCCATAACTAAATATTCTATGTTACTTTCTGTCGCTTTTAAAAGTAATTTATAAAGAGTTAATATGTCAGGAGTAGTGTTATCTGTTTCAGTTATTTCATCATTTAGGTAAAATCCTAATGTTCCTAGATATGCAGCTTTTTTACCTAGTTTTTGAAGCATTTGATACATTAAATAACATGAAGTTGTTTTTCCATTTGTACCAGTTACTCCGATTATTTTTAATTTATTTATTTCATTACTATATTCTTTTACTAAAATATCTTTTAAATAGATTTTTGTGTCTTTTACTATTTCGTGTGGAATATCTTCTTCTATTTCTTTTTCACATATTACTTTAATTGCACCATTATTTATAGCTTCTTTTATGTAGTTGTGTCCATCTACTGTATGACCTTTAATTGCTATAAATATTTGTCCTTTTTGTACTAATTTTGAATTTGTTTCGTATTTAATCATAAAAACTTCCTTTCAATTTAAGTATATTATATATTTTATAAATAATTAGAATTTGTAGTATTCAGTTATTTATAAAATACTCAATAAATATTCACTTCTTTTTAAGTATATCACAATATTTTATAGTAAACAAAATATAAGTGTGCTATAATTTATAGTTAGAAAGGAAGTTTTTATGAAAAGAATATTAACTGGACTTCAACCTAGTGGAAAGCTTACAATTGGTAATTATATTGGAGCAATAAGACAAATGGTTAATTTCCAAGAAGAATATGATTCTTTTTTGTTTATTGCTGATATGCATGCAATTACTGTACCTCAAGATAGTGAAGAATTACATAATAATATAAGAAGTTTAATTGCTATGTATTTAGCTAGTGGTGTTGATCCAGAAAAAAATACTATTTATTTACAATCTGATAATATTTATCATGCCAATACATCATGGATTTTAGAGTGTTTAACGCCATATGGAGAACTTTCTAGAATGACTCAATTTAAAGATAAGAGTAGTAAAAAGGCTAATTTTTCTGCGGGTCTTTTGACTTATCCTATACTTATGGCTGCTGATATACTTCTTTATGATGCTGATTATGTTCCTGTTGGAAAAGATCAAAAGCAACATGTTGAGATGGCTAGAAATACTGCTTTAAGAGTTAATAATAAATATAATACTGATATTTTTAAATTACCTGATGCTTTAATACCATCTTCAGGGGCTAAGATCATGGATTTACAAGATCCTAGTAAGAAAATGAGTAAGAGTGCTGAAAATCCTAAAGGTGTTATATATATGATGGATAATGAAGAAGATATTAGAAAGAAGATTATGAGTGCTACTACTGATTCTGAGGTTTGTATTAAATTTGATTTAGAAAAAAAACCAGGTATTAGTAACTTAATTAATTTGTATTCTTGTTTAACTAATATGAGTGTAGAAGATATAGAAGAGAAATATAAAGAAAGTAATTATGGTACTTTTAAAAAAGAACTTGCTGATATTGTAGTTAATACATTGAAACCTATTCAAGAAAGATATTATAAACTTATTAATAGTGATGAAATTGATAAAATATTAGATAAAGGAATGGAAAAAACTACAAATATGGCTAAAGAAAAATATGAAAAGTTAAGAAAGATAGTTGGATTATATAGATAGTATGAAAAGATATGAAATATTATCTTTTTTTTAAAGAGGAAAATTAACTTTTACTTATATATATATAAGTGGGAGGTAAAATATGAATTATTTAAAGCTTATTAAGAAAGAAATAGAAGATATTGTTATTAATAGTGAACTTAGAGATAAGGTGGTTAATACTATACTTATTCAAGGATATTATAAAGTTGGAAAATTACTGTATATGGCTGAGTGTAATAATATTAGTATTGATGTAGGTGAATTAAATAAATTGCTTGTGTATTCTTGTGTTGAAGATTTAGGAATTTTTAAAAAGTTTTATAAGAGATTTAAAAATATTGATGTTTTGGGAGCTTCGCTTATAAAACTTGATTGGGAAAGTATTTGTAAAATGCTTTGTGATAATAATCCAAATAATTTTAAGAAACATAGATTAATTTTAGAGAATAATTTGATTTTTGTTATTAGTCCAAAACCTATAAAACTAAAAAAAGATATTGATGTATCTTGAAAAAAAGATGTATTTTTGTTATTCTATATAATAGAAGAAGATTATAGAAGGATGTTGGTTATGGCTAGTTTAGGAACTCATTTTCAAATTGATCCAAATAAATTAGTTTGTGATTCTAGGTACATTTTTAAGGGTGTAAATTATAGAATCACTGTTTTAAGTGAACGATTAATTAGATTTGAGTATTCAACTGATGGTGTATTTAATGATAATGCTACTGAAATAGTACATAATAGAGTTTTTGAAAAACCTAAATTTAAAGCTGAACAAGATGATAAGTTTTTAGTTATAACTACTAAATATTTTGTTATGCAATATGCAAAAGAAAAACCTTATAAAGGACCTTCTTTTGCACCTGATTCTAATTTAAAAGTTAAACTCGTAAATGCTGATAAAATGTGGTATTATGGACATCCTGAAGCAAGAAATTTTAAAGGTACTGCTTATTCAATTGAAGACTTTTTAGATAGAACAACATTATCTAATGGACTTTATTCAACTGATGGTTTTGCATTTTTAGATGATTCTAATACTATGATTATAGATAATGATGGGTTTATGCAAAATGGTAATAAAAGAATAGATTTTTATTTATTTGTTTATAGAAGAGATTTTGGACTTTGTTTAAAAGATTATTTTACTCTTACTGGATATCCTCCATTAATTCCTAGATATTCTCTTGGTATATGGTGGAATAGGGATCAAATATATAGTGGTGATGATGTCCTTAAATTAATAAAGCAATTTAAGAAAAATGAAATACCTTTGTCTGTAATTCTTTTGAGTGAATTTTGGCATAAAAAAGATAGTAATAATTATAATTTATATAAAACTGGTTATACGTTTAATAGTGAGCTTTTTCCAGATCCTTCTTTAACTATTAGAAATGCTCATAATAAAAATGTTAGAATTGGTATTAATTTAGATGGTTCAGAGGGTATTGGACCTTTTGAAGATGGATATCAAAAAATGTGTGAGGATTTAAATTTACCAATGGATAAAGTAATACCTTTTAAAGTTTTAGATAAAAATTTTATTGTAAGTTATTTTAATAATTTAATTAATCCGTTGTATGAACTTGGTGTTGATTTCTTTTGGCTTGATAGTAAAGAAGAGATAGTTACAAGAGTTTTGAATTATTATCATTTTAATGATTATAATAAATCTACTGGTAAAAGAGGATTGATTTTATCTAGAAATGGTAATAAAGCAGGGCATTTATATCCAATACATTATAGTGGAGAAACAAAAGTTTTGTGGGAGACTCTTAAATATTTACCATATTATAATTCTACTAGTAGTAATATTGGAATTTCTTGGTGGAGTCATGATGTTGGGGGATATAAAGATGGTATTGAAGATAGTGAATTATATTTAAGATATACACAACTTGCAACATTTAGTCCTGTATTTAGATTTAGTGCTAAAAGAGGAGTATATTATAAAAGAGAACCTTGGAGATGGGATATGCTTACTTATACAATTGTTAAAAAGTATTGTAATTTAAGACATAGACTTATTCCTTACTTATATACTGAAGCTTATAAGTATCATAAGAATTGTTTGCCAATAATTCAACCACTTTATTATTATTATCCAGAACTTATTGATGAACCTAGTTATCAAAATGAATATTATTTTGGTACTGAGTTGTTAATTAGTCCGATAACTAAACCTAAAGATTATGTAATGAATAGAAGTATTGAAAAGATATTTTTACCTAAAGGTGTTTGGTATGATTTTGTAACTGGTAAAAAATTTATTGGTAATAAAAGATATATTTCTTTCTTTAGAGATGAAGAATATCCTGTTTTTGCTAAGGCTGGATCAATTATTCCTTTAGCTATATTAAATGATGATATAAATAATACTAATTCTCCAAGAGAGATGGAAATACATGTCTTTCCTGGAAATAGTAATGTTTATAAATTATATGAAGATGATGGAGTATCTAATTTATATAAAGAAGGTTATTATATTATTACTTCGATTGATTTTGATTATGCAAAAGATAATTATACTTTAGCAATACATCCAGTTGAAGGTAAAACTAATATTATTCCAGATTTTAGAAATTATAAAATTAGATTTAGAAATACTAGAAAACCAGAGAGAGTTAGAATTGATATTAATAGTGAAATAATAGATAATTTTGATTCTTATACAGAAGATAATGATTTTATAGTAGAAATTAAGAATGTTGATACTAGAAAACAACTTGTAGTTAATTGTATGGGTAATAATATTGAAATTGATGCAGTAAGAATATTAAATGAAGAGATTAATGGTATTATAAGTGATTTAAAGATTGAAACATTTTTGAAAGAAAAACTAGCATCAGTTATGTTTAGTGACTTGGATATTAGTAAAAAAAGAATTGAAGTTAGAAAATTAAGTAAATATGGATTAGATCAGTTATTTATAAAAATGTTTATAAAACTTCTTGAATATATTCAAGAAATTTAATATAATACCTTTAGCAGTTGATGAAAGAGTAGTAATAATTTTAAGTATATAGAGAGTTAGTGGTTGGTGGAAACTAATTATAAGAAATTATGAACTTGCTTTTGGATGTTTTAGGGTTGTTCCTTTATAAACTTAAGAGATTAAAATAAGGTGGTACCGCGAAGTTTTTCGCCCTTTGGTTATCATCTTTTTTTGTTAGGAGAATTGTTATGAATAAAGTTTATGCTGCACTTATATTGTTTCTAATACTCTTTGTAATTATTTTTTTAGTAGATTTTTTAATAATTAAAGGTAATTATGAAAAGAAAAGTGAAAAGAAAAAAAAGAAGGGTAAGAATTATGAAGTTACTGAAATTGAATATTTAATTAATAAATTTAATTTAGATAAGAAAAAGTTACCAATTAAAAAAATAATATTTTTAAGTTCTTGTATTAATGCTTTTATTATTTCTTTAGTTGGAGTAGTTGTAATACTTATAGATGTTCATCCAATAGTACAATTACTTATAGGTTTTATTCTTCTTATTTCACTAATATATTCACTGTATGAATTATTAGGAAGATATTTAATTAAGAAAGGTTGTGTTAAAAATGGAAAATAAAGTTATTGAAAAAAAATGGCAAGATATATGGGAAAAAAATGAGTATGGAAAAGCCATAAATAATAGTGATAAGAAAAAATATTATATTTTAGTAGAGTTTCCTTATCCAAGTGGTTCTGGATTACATGTTGGACATGTTAGAAGTTATACTGCTTTAGATAGTTATGCTAGAATGAAAAGAATGCAAGGATATAATGTTCTTTTTCCAATGGGATGGGATGCTTTTGGTGCTCCGGCTGAACAATATGCAATAAAAAATCATATTCATCCTAAAATGGCTGTTAAAGAGAATATTAAAACATTTAAGTCTCAAATTAAATCCTTGGGAATATCATTTGATTGGAGTAGAGAATTTTCTACAACTGATCCTGAATATTATAAATGGACTCAATGGCAATTTTTAAAGTTTTATGAACATGGTATGGCTTATAAAGCTAAGAAAGATATTAATTGGTGTCCTAATTGTAAAACTGGATTATCTAATGAAGATTCATCTGGAGGAGTATGTGAAAGATGTGGTACTAAAGTTGTTCAAAAAGAAAAAGAACAATGGATGCTTAGAATGAGCGATTATGCTGAGAGTTTACTTGAAGGACTTAAAGATACCCATTTTGCAAATAAAGTTAAATTAGGACAAATAAATTGGATTGGTAAAAGTGTTGGTGCTGAAGTAATTTTTAAAGTTTTAGATACTGATAAAACTATTAAAGTATACACTACTAGATGTGATACTTTATTTGGAGCTACATTTATGGTTTTGGCACCAGAACATCCTTTAATTGAAGAATTAAGTGATAAGATAACAAATATGAATGAAGTAGAAGAATATCAAAAAAGTGCAAAAGAAAAGACTACTTTTGAAAGAACTGAACTTCAAAAAGATAAAACTGGTGTACAATTAAAAGGAATATATGCAGTTAATCCAGTTAATAATGAAAAGGTACAAATTTGGATATCTGATTATGTTATGATGGGTTATGGTACTGGTGCTATAATGGCTGTTCCTGCTCATGATGAAAGAGACTTTGAATTTGCTAAAAAATTTAATATTCCAATTATTCAAGTATTAGAAGAAGTAACTGGTAAAAAACATGAAGATGAAAAAGTTAAAAATTCTATAGTAGCAATTGTTCATGATAAAAAGAATGATAAATATTTAACTATTAATTGGCATTCTTTTGGTGGAAGATTATTTGTAGGTGGTACTAAAAAAGAAAATGAATCATCTATAGATTGTGCTATAAGAGAAATAAAAGAAGAAACTGGTTATTTTGATATATCATTAGTATATGAAGGATTTAAAATTAATCATCATTATTATGCTTATAATAAAGATACATATTTTAATATAGAAGCAACTCCATTATTATTTGAATTAAATAGTGATAAAATGGTAGATAGATTGTTGGATTCTGATGAAAAGTTTGATGTTGAATGGGTTAGTAGTGATGTTTTAATAAATGAAATTAATGATGAATTACACAGAAAATCTTTTGAATATGTAACTAAGCCTGGTGCTATGGTAAATGATGGAATTCATATTAATTCAGATTTCTTAAATGGTCTTAATAAAGATGATGCAATTAATAAGATGTTAGAATTTTTAGAAAAAGAAAATGTTGGTAATAAAAAGGTTAATTATCGTTTACAAGATTGGGTATTTTCAAGGCAAAGATTCTGGGGTGAACCAATTCCTTTAGTACATTGTGATGATTGTGGTTGGGTTCCTGTTAAAGAAGAAGATTTACCTGTTTTACTACCTGATGTTACTGAATATGAACCAACTGATGATGGTGAAAGTCCACTTGCAAAAATAACTGATTGGGTAAATACTACTTGTCCTAAATGTGGAAAGCCTGCTAAAAGAGAGACTGATACTATGCCTAATTGGGCTGGTTCTAGTTGGTATTGGTTAAGATTTATGGATCCTAAAAATGACAAATGTTTTGCTTCAATGAATGCTTTAAAATATTGGGGAAAAGTAGATTGGTATAATGGTGGAATGGAACATACTACAAGACATTTACTTTATGCAAGATTCTGGAATCAATTTTTATATAATATTGGGCTAGTTCCTAATAGTGAACCTATGGATATAAGAGTTAGTCATGGTATGATACTGGGTGCTAATAATGAAAAAATGAGTAAGAGTAAAGGTAATGTTGTTAATCCAGATGACATTGTTAATGAATATGGAGCAGATACTTTAAGAACTTATGAAATGTTTATTGGAGATTATGAAAAAGATGCAGCTTGGAGTATTGAATCATTAAAGGGTTGTAAAAGATTTTTGGATAGAGTTGAAAGACTTCAAAATAAATTAAATGATAAATCTGGTTATACTGATGAAGTTATCATAAATAAAACTATTAAAAAAGTTACTTATGATTTATCTAATATGAAGTATAATACTGTAGTTTCTCAACTTATGATATTGACTGGTTTTTATGAAAAGTGTGAAAGTATTACTAAAGATGATTATAGAATATTATTGCAACTTTTAAATCCAATTGCACCACATATAACTGAAGAATTAAATGAAAGACAAAATTTGGGAGAAATGTTTGCAAATAGTAAATGGCCTGAATATGATGAAAGTAAAACTATTTTGGATGAAGTTACTATTGGAGTACAAGTTAATGGAAAATTACGTGGTGAAATTAAAATAGCCAAAGATGAAGAAAAAGATAGTGTTATAGAAAAGGCATTAAAAGAAGAAAATGTTATGAAACATATTAGTGGAAAAGAGATAGTTAAGACTATTGTAGTACCTAATAAAATAGTTAATATAGTTATTAAATAATTTAAGAGAATTTTAATTGAATTCTCTTTTTGTTTACTTTATAATATGTGTGAAGGTGATTTATTATGGATTTAAATTCTTTACTACCAGCTGATAAATATGTAATAATAAATAAAACTATATTAACTGATGAAGATAAGTCTATAATAATTAATTTATATGAACCTTTAATTGGTTCTTTGGGAGTATCTTTATATTTTACTTTATGGAATGATTTGGGAAAGATTAATTTTATGAGTAGAGAATTTAATCATCATCATTTGATGGTTTTATTAAAAGAAGGTCTTCCTAGAATAAAACTTGCTAGAGAAAGTTTAGAGGCTTTTGGACTTTTAAAGACTTATTTAAAAGAAGGAAGTATAAATGAATATGTTTATGAAGTTTATAGTCCATTATCACCGCAAGATTTTTTTAATAATCCGATTTTAAATGTTGTGTTATATAGTAATGTTGGAGCAAGTGAATTTGAAAGTTTGATGAATAAGTATAAAAGAATTAAAGTTGATTTAAAAGAATATAAAGATATTACTAAAAAGTTTGATGAAACTTATGATACTTCTAAATTTACTTTAAGTAGTGATATAGCTTCTAAAAAAAGTAATAATGTTTGTGTGTATGATAAGATTAATTTTGATGAAATTATGGCTTCCTTACCTAAAGGACTAATAAGTGATAAAGCATTTAATAAAAAAACTAGAGAATTAATTAATAATTTAGCATTTATATATAATATAGATACTCTTAAAATGATTGAGCTTATAAGATGTGTATTAAATGAGTATGGAAATATTGATAGAGAAGGTCTAAGAATTCTTGCTAGAAAAGATTATCAATTTAAAAATGGTACTTTGCCAACATTAATTTATAGAACTCAACCAGAATATTTAAAGAGTCCAAGTGGAGATAATTCTAAAAGAGGAAAAATTATTAGTGTATTTGAAAATACTATGCCACATGATTTTTTAAAATATAAAAATGGTGGAGCAAAACCTACTTTGAAGGAACTTAAACTTATTGAAAAATTAATGATTGATTTGGAGCTTACACCTGCAGTTGTTAATGTTTTAATTGATTATGTGCTTAGAAAAAATAATAATAAGTTAGTGGATGCATATGTAGAAACTATTGCATCTCAGTGGAAAAGAGCGGGACTTAAAACTGCAAGTGAAGCGATGGATTTTGCTTATAAAGAACATAATAAAATGTCAATGAAAAAGAGCACTACTTTTAAAAAGAAAGAAGAAACTCCAATATGGTTTAATGAGAAAATAGAAGATGAAAAAATGAGTGATGAAGAAGAAAAAGAATATAGAGATTTATTGAAGGAGTTTGAATAATGAATATAAAGGTTAGTAAAGATGTATCTGTTAAACAAGAAAAAGAATTTTTAGAAGCAACTTTGGATAATGATTATAATGCATTTATTAAAAAATTAAAAATTAATAAAGAAGATGCTAAAAAAAATACTATTAAATTGTTTGATTCCATTGAAGAATTAAATAATTGCAAGAAATGTTCTAATTTGTATGAATGTAAAAATAGAGTTAGTGGTCATGTGTTTTTTCCTTCAAAAAAAGAAAGCCATTTACAATTTTCTTATATTCCTTGTAAATTTCAAAAAAGAGCACTTAAAGATAATGAAGAAAAATCAAGTAGTCAAAATATTTTAAAAAATGCTAGAATGAAAGATATTAAAATTACAAAGAATAGAAGAGATACTATTAAATGGATTAAGAATTATTATGATAATTATGATTTATATAAAACTACTAAAGGATTATATTTACATGGTAATTTTGGTACTGGGAAAAGTTTTTTAGTAGCATCTTTATTAAATGAACTTGAAAATAAATATAAAGTAAGAACAGAGATTGTTTATTTTCCAGAACTTCTTAGAAAATTAAAAGAAAATTTAAATCTTGTGAATGAAAAAATTGAGTATTTAGAAAGTATTGATGTTTTACTTTTAGATGACATTGGGGCTGAAAAAGTTACTGAATGGGGAAGAGATGAAGTGCTTGGTACTATTCTTCAAACAAGAATGAATAATGGAATGCCTACTTTTTTTACTTCAAATTTAACTATAAGTGAGCTTGAGAAACATTTAAGTATTACTAAAGAAAAGGAAGATGCTTTAAAAGCAAAAAGAATTATTGAAAGAATTAAATATATTACAGATGATATTGAACTTTTAGGAAACAATTATAGAGAAAGTGGTTTAGAATAAAACTACTTTTTTGACAAATAATGCTACAAACAAATATTCGGTTTAATATTGACATTTCTTTTTATTTAAGATAAAATGAATTTATCAGAGAGTGAAGGAGAAAAAATGGCAAAAGCATTAAAAGAAGAAAAGAATAAAGATAAAGCATTAGAACAAGTTTTAAGTGATATAGAAAAACAATTTGGTGCTGGTGCAATTATGAAATTAGGGGCTGATGAACATATTAAAATTGATGTTACGTCTTCTGGTAGTATTGCTTTAGATGTAGCACTTGGTGTTGGAGGTTATCCAAAAGGAAGAATTATAGAAATATATGGACCTGAATCTTCTGGAAAAACAACTTTTGCTTTACAAGCAATTGCAGAATGTCAAAAAAATGGTGGTAGAGCAGCTTTTATTGATGCTGAACACGCATTAGATCCAGTGTATGCAAAAAATTTAGGAGTAGATATAAATGAACTTTTATTAAGTCAACCTGATACTGGAGAGCAAGCTTTAGAAATATGTGATGCACTTGTAAAGAGTGAAGCAATTGATTTAATAGTAATTGATTCGGTTGCAGCACTTGTGCCACAAGCAGAAATAGATGGTGAAATGGGTGATAGTCATATTGGTCTTCAAGCAAGATTAATGAGTCAAGCCTTAAGAAAATTATCTGGTTCATTAAATAAAACAAATACTACTGCTATTTTTATAAATCAGTTAAGAGAAAAAGTAGGAGTTATGTTTGGTAATCCTGAAACCACTCCTGGTGGAAGAGCACTTAAATTTTATTCATCTGTACGATTAGATATTAGAAAAGGTGAACAAATTAAACAAGGCGATATTATTTTAGGAAATAGAACTAATATTAAAGTTGTTAAAAATAAAGTTGCACCACCTTTTAAAACTGCATCAGTAGATATTATGTATGGAGAAGGAATTAGCCATGAAGGTGAACTTGTTGATATTGGTTCAGAAATTGGTGTAATTCAAAAAAGTGGTGCATGGTATGCTTATAATACTGAAAAAATTGGACAAGGAAAAGAAAATGCAAAAGCATTTTTAAAAATGAATCCTGATATAGCTGAAGAAGTTTTAGAAAAAATATATGAACATTATGGTTTTAAATTAAATAAAAGTGTAAAAAATGAAGATTAGAGTGGTTTTAGATAATCTAGTGGGGAGTAAAAAAATGATATTGTGAGATATCATAAGCATTAAATTTTATTATAGATTTAATTTATGTTCTGAAATTTTGCCTTGATAAATGTAAGGTTTGCTATTATAATTAAATTATAGATGATTATAATTTAATAATGTTCTATAAATAGAAATGGAGTGTATAAAATGGATAATTTAGCCAGTTCCATTTTGTTTCTATTTCTTGGAGTTATTATAGGAGCAGGCCTTATTTATCTTATTAATTATTTAAAGGGTGTTAATGCTCAAAATAATGCTAATAAATTATTAGAAAATGCAAAAAAAGAAGCTGATAAACATAAAAGAGATACTCTTTTAGAGTTAAAAGAAGAGTCTTATAGATTAAAACAACAAACTAATGAAGAAATTAAAGAAAAGAAACTTGAAATTAAAGAAAGTGAAGATAGATTAATTAGTCGAGAAAACAACTTAGATAAAAGAGAAGAGATGTTACAAAAAAGAGACATGTCTTTGGAAGAAAAAGAAAATAATTTGTTAGTTAGACAACAAAACATACAAGAAAAAGAAGAAAAAATGGACAAACTTATTAAGCAAGAAGTCCAAGAACTTGAAAAAATTTCTGGATTAAGCAAAGAAAAAGCTCATGATTTAATTATGGCTAGAGTTGAATCAGATATGGCTTTAGAAGTTGCAGAATATATTAGAGATGAAGAAGCTAAAGCAAAACTTGAAGCTAATGAAACTGCAAAGCAATTAATTGTAAGTAGTATGGAAAGATATGCAGATGATGTTGTTAGTGTTCAAACTGTTTCTACTATTGAACTTCCTAATGATGAAATGAAAGGAAGATTAATTGGTAGAGAAGGGAGAAATATTAGAACAATTGAATCTGTTACTGGAGTTGATTTAATTATTGATGATACTCCTGAAGCAATAGTTATATCTTCTTTTGATCCTTTAAGAAGAGAAATTGCAAAGTTAACTATTGAAACACTTATTAAAGATGGAAGAATTCATCCAAGTAGAATTGAAGAAGTATATGATAAAACTTGTAAAGATGTTTCAAATAGAATTACTGAAATAGGAAATAATGCTATTACTGATTTAGGTATAGCTAAGATGGATCCTGAACTTATTAATCTTGTTGGTAAATTAAATTTTAGAACAAGTTATGGACAAAATGCTTTGAAACATTCAATTGAAGTAGCTAATCTTTGTGGTTTAATGGCTGCTGAAATTGGAGAAAATGTTACACTTGCAAAAAGAGCAGGCCTTTTACATGATATTGGAAAATCTATTGATTTTGAAATTGAAGGTAGTCATGTAGAAATTGGTGAACAAATTGCTAAGAAATATCATGAAAATGAAGTAGTTATAGATGGAATTGTATCTCATCATGGTGATAGACCTGCTAAATCAATTATTGCAGAACTTGTTAGTATTGCTGATACTTTATCTGCTGCTAGACCTGGTGCTAGAAATGATTCAGTTGAAAATTATATTAAGAGACTTGAACAACTTGAAGAAATTGGAAACTCATTTAATGGTGTTGAAAAGGCATATGCAATGCAAGCTGGTAGAGAAATAAGAGTAATGGTAAAACCTCAAGAAGTTGATGATATAAATAGTTATAAGATTGCTAGAGATATAAAAGAAAAAATTGAAAGTGAAATGCAATATCCTGGCACAATAAAAATAACTGTTATAAGAGAAACTAGAGCATTGGAAGAAGCAAAATAGTGCTTCTTTTTTTATGCATGATAATTTGTCAAATCAAGTGCAACATTCATATAAATACTCATTAAATAATTCTTGTGGTGTTTTATAATTAATGCA
>CAKOMS010000020.1 GCA_934096735.1 uncultured Bacilli bacterium
ATAAAAAAATTGACTAATATTTATTATCTGATAAAATTAAATTAAATGGTGCGGTTGAAATTACAATATAAAAAAAATCATCAATTACGATGATTTTTTACTATCTATTATAGAATTCTACGATTAGTGATTCATTAATTTCACTATTTAATTCGCTTCTTTCAGGAATTCTTACATATTTACCAGTTAATTTCTTTGAATCTAATTCTAAGAAAGCAGGAACTGCTACTTTTTGCTCTAAAGCATCTAATATTGCTGGATGATTTAAAGAATTTTCTTTAACTGAAATTATATCTCCAGGCATTACTCTGTAAGAAGGAATATCAACCTTTTTACCATTTACTAAAATGTGTCCATGGTTAACGATTTGTCTTCCAGCACGACGAGTTCTAGCAAATCCTAAACGGTAAACTAAATTATCTAATCTACTTTCTAGTAATACAAGTAAGTTTTCACCAGCAATACCAGCCATTTTTTGTGCTTTATCAAATGTTTTATGGAATTGTTTTTCAGTTAATCCATACATAAATCTAACTTTTTGTTTTTCTTGTAATTGTACTCCATATTCACTTGATTTCTTTTTACGATCATTTCCGTGTTGTCCTGGTGCATATGGACGACGAGCTAAATCTTTACCATTTTCTAAAGTAGAAAATCCAAGCCTTCTTGATTTTTTATAAGCTGGTCCAGTATATCTTGCCATATTTATCTCCTTTCTTTATATTACAATATTTGTTTCTTCTTACTTTTAGTAGGGAGTTTTTATTAATATTTCATTTAAGGCAGTCTTAAATTACTTTAAATTTATTAAAAACACATTACTAATTATAAGAAGTACTGCCAAATTAATTGCATTATTATTATACTATATTTTGGTGGTTTGTCAATATAGGCATAGGTTTACTAAAGCAAAAAAAGACAAATAAGTAATTGATTTTACCTATTCGTCAACAGTTTTACTTTTATTATATTATTTTTTTCTAGCAAACACATTCTACATAAGTATCTGATAAGCATCTTATACTACATAAACAACTACAATCCATAGTAAAGAATGAGTTAGTTGCTACGTAAGGATATAAGCTAGTAGTATCAGTATTTTCTGCTAGAACTCTAAATGTACAACAATTTCCTTCAACTTTTTCAACTCTGAATACTGTTGAGCATGATCCTCCAATTGCTTGTCCACTACAATTAGTTGTAACATCCTTAGTTATTGGCATACTCCAAGGAGTACCATTACCAGAACAAGTATAAAGCATTACTGGTCTTGTATTACATACTAAACAATTGCTACCTCCACCAAGCATAGGTCTATCACAAGTATCTAAACAATTTTCTGGACAAGCATTTTCTTGTAATACTAAAATAATGCTTAATATTTCATTAATACAGTTTCCAGATTTATTGTTTCCATTATTATTCATATTTTCACCCTTTCATGTATTCTCATTATTAATTTATGTTTCTTTTTAAAAATAGTGAGTAACTCTTTAAATTATTTATAAATTATTATATAATTGTTTTGGGTGATTAAATGGACACAGTATTACAATATATATTAATTGCTGTATTTATCCTAATTATTTTAGCTGTTGCTATAAAACTTAATAAGAAAGATTTTAAAGTAGAAGAGAATAAACTTATAAATTATTTAGGTGGTAAAGATAATATTATTAATGCTTCATGTAATATGAGTAGATTTAAAGTAATATTAAAAGATGTATCTTTAGCTAATAAAGATGCAATACAAAAACTTGGAGCACAGGGTATTGTTGAGATAGATAATCAATTAAAAATAATATTTAATAGTAATGCTAAGCAATTAAAAAAATACATAGATGAAATAATCTAGTATTTTTTTTAATATATTCTTTCTTTAATAAAATCATTTATATTATTTATTTTAATAATTCCATTTGAATTTATAATAGTAAAATTAGTTTTTGTTATTGTACAATTATTTAATTCTTCTTTTATTATTCCAATATAATTTTTATCATTACAATAATAGTTTGTGCTTTCTAAATAGGCATATTTGTCATCGTAACTATTTATTTTTATTGTACTTCCTGTGTAATTGGGTATATTCTTTTCATCATTTAATTTGATAAAATAATTTCCATTAGTTTCAATAATATTTTTATATTCCATGAATTTACTTATTTCATCGAATGCAAATGTATTATTTACAAGAGTGAAGTTAGTTATTTTTTTATAAGTGCTTTTATTATTTAAACTATATAATTTATCTGATTTATTTGAATCATTATTTTTTTCATATTCAAAGTAATTTCCATTTATAAGATTTATAGCATTTAAAAATAATTTTTCACTAGCACTTTGTACACTTGAATAACTATATCCAAATATTTTTTCTACTTTTCTATCAACATTTTTAAGTGGTTTATTAATTATCAAGTTATATATAAAAAGAATAAGTATTCCAATTATTAATGCAATAAATAATATTATAGTTTTTGTTTCATTTTTTTCTTTCATAAGATCATCTCTTTATAATTTTAACATATTATATATTTTATTTAAACCTTTTCTATATCTCTTATATCTGTAATTTTTATAAATTTACCATCCATAGTTATTAGATTATTTCCACTTTTTCCAACGATTGTTTCTTCTTTTATTTCGTTATTTAAAGTAATTTTTACTTTACTTTTATAAACATGAGTAGAACTTTTAAAAATATCGTTTATTTTTTTTAATATATTAATTGGGTTATTATTTGTTACTGCATTTTGTCCTCGGTTACCGTAATATATCTCTTGTGTATTTCTTAAATCTTTTTCAATTGGACTTACAAATACTTTTGGCAAATCTTTCATAAAAATCCCTCCTTATAAATATTTTATGATAATTATTATACTTTTGCCCATAATAAAAATATGAAAAAGTTATGTAAATATTTACCATTAATTATTCCTATAATTGTACTTAATATTATAAGTTTACTTAATTTATATAATGCTAAATATATTAGTAGTTTATATGATGGATTTTTTTTAAAACAATGTATTTGGTTTTTTTTAAGTTATGTAATTGTAGTAGTATTACAAAAAGTTAATTTAGAAAAAGTTATATATTATTCAAAATATTTATATATTTTTAGTATTGTTCTTTTAATTATGGTATTATTTTTTGGTAGTGAAATTAAAGGTGCTAGGTGTTGGTTTAATATTTTTGGTATTTCTTTTCAACCATCTGAATTAGTTAAATTAACACTTTTATTTTATGGAATATATTTAATAAATAAAAATAAATATAGAAAGAATAAAGTAATACTTTTATTAAAACTTTTTATTATTACATTAATTCCATCTGTACTTGTTTTTTTAGAACCAGATACTGGTTCAATTATTAATTATTTACTTATATTTATAGTTTTTATTTTTAATATTAAATTAGATAAAAAGATTTATATTATGTTTGGTGTTTCTTTTATTTTGTGTGTAATATGTTTTGTTCTTTCATTTGTTTATTTTAAAGAATATTTAATTAAAATATTTGGGACAGGTATATTTTATAGAGTAGATAGAATAATTAATTTTTATAATGGTAATAGTTATCAACTTTTAAATGCTCTTACAACTATTTCTGTTAGTTCTTTTTGGGGTAGTGGTCTTAAAAATTTACTTCTTTATATTCCTGAAGCCCCAACTGATTTTATTTTTAGCTTTTCCGTTGGGTCTTTTGGAATATTTTCTGCAATAATTATTTTATTATCTTATTTAGTTATTCTTTTATATTTAATTAATAAAGAAAAATATGTAAATTCTAATTATGTAATAATATTAAAATCATTTATAGTTATTTTAATATTTCATGTAATTTATAATATATCTATGAATCTTGGACTTTTGCCTATTATGGGTATTCCTCTTCCTTTTTTGTCTTATGGTGGATCTAGTACACTTATTAATTTTATATTTGTTGGAATTATTTTAAATGTACTCGAAAATAATAAAACTGCCTAAGCAGTTTAATATGGTCTATAAGTTGGATAGTAATAACTATAACTATAGTTACCGTAAGGTAGATTTGGATTATAACCATTATAAGGTGTTTGATAATTGTTTGGTGCTACATTATAAATTGGTCTTGGTCTTGTTAAACCAACAGCAGCACCACCAAGTAATGCTCCTCCTAAGAAGGGTACTAAAAAATATCTATTATCATTATTTGTATATACTGGGTTATATCCTTTATTTGGGTATGTTATCATATATATTTTCCTTTCAGTATAAAGTATGTTTTTATGTATATATTTTTAATTATAGATGCCTAGTTAGTTATTGTTCTTGTTAAAATAATTATTTTAATTTATAATTATACTAGGTGATGGTATGAGTACTTTAAGTGAAAAAGAAATAAGGGTTTTAGATAAATATTTTAGACTTACAAATTATCTTTCTTTAGGTATGCTTTATTTGAAAGATAATCCATTTTTAAAAAGAGATATTGAAATAGATGATATTAAAAAGAAATTGGTTGGACATTGGGGTAGTGCTCCTGGTCAAAACTTTATTTATACACATTTAGATAGAATTATTAAAAAGAATAATTTAGATATGATTTATATTTCTGGTCCTGGTCATTCTGGTCAAGTACAGTTAGTTGCATCATTTTTAGAAGGATCTTATAATTTAATTCATAAAGATATAGATTTTAGTGAAGAGGGGATTAAAAAACTATTTAAATCATTTTCATTTCCTGGTGGTACAAGTAGTCATGCTGCTCCATCAGTGCCTGGTAGCATTCATGAAGGTGGTGAACTTGGTTATAGTTTATCTCATGCTTTTGGAGCAGTTCTTGATAATCCTAATTTAATTGTAGCTTGTGTTGTTGGGGATGGTGAAGCTGAAACTGGGCCTTTGGCAACTAGTTGGCATGGTAATAAATTTATTAATCCAAAAAAAGATGGTATAGTTTTACCAATATTACATTTGAATGGATATAAGATTGCAAATCCTACTGTGTTTGCAAGAATTAGTGATGAAGAGAGAATTAAGTTTTTTGAAGGTTGTGGTTGGGATCCTATCGTAGTTGATGTAGTAGATAAAGATAATTATCATGAAATTATGGCAAATGCTATGGATGAAGTAGTAGAAAAAATAAATAGAATAAAAAAGGATGCTAATAGTAAAAATGAGTTTGTAAGACCTAAGTATCCTATGATTATATTTAAATCTAAAAAGGGATGGACTTGTCCTAAAGTCGTTAATAAATTACAAGTTGAAGATAGTTTTAGAGCACATCAAGTTCCTATTAATTATAATGATATTAAAGAAGATATTAGTTTATTAAATGAATGGTTTAAAAGTTATAAACCAGATGAGTTGTTTAATAGTGATGGAAGCATTGATAAAGAAATACTTGAATTTTTACCTCCAGTTAGTAAGAGAATGAGTTTTAGTAAATGTGCGAATGGTGGATTACTTTTAAAAAATATTAAAGTTCCTGATTTTACTAATTATAAAGTTTCTGTTAATAGAGGTATTACTAAATGTGAAGATATGAGAGAACTTGGAAAGTATTTAAAAGATATTATGAAATTAAATAAAAATAACTTTAAAATATTTGGCCCAGATGAAGCATTATCTAATAGATTGAATTATGTTTTTAATAAAGAAAAAAGAAGATTTGATGCAAGTATTTATCCGAGTGATGAATTATTATCTACTGATGGTAATGTATTTGATTCTTATTTATCTGAACATATGTGTGAAGGTATGCTTGAGGGTTATTTATTAACTGGAAGACATGGATTAATGCATAGTTATGAAGCATTTATAAGAATAGTAGATTCAATGGCTAGTCAACACGCTAAATGGTTAAAAGTATGTAATGAGTTAGATTTTAGAAGTGATATATCAAGTTTAAATTATATTTTAACTAGTCATATATGGCAACAAGATCATAATGGATATACTCATCAAGATCCTGGATTTTTAAATCATTTAAATACTAAAAAAGCTGAAATTGTTAGAATGTATTTTCCAATAGATGCAAATAGTTTGATTTGTACAGTAGATCATGTAATACAAACTAAGAATTATATAAATGTAGTAGTTGCTAGTAAACATGAAAGTTTACAATGGTTAAGTATGGATGAAGCAAAAGAACATTGTAAAAGGGGACTTAGTATATTTGAATGGGCATCTAATAAACCAAGTAATCCAGATGTTGTTCTTGCTAGTTGTGGTGATACTCCAAATTTAGAAGTTATTGCAGCTGCTAAAATATTAAAAGAATATGCTCCACATGTTAAAACTAGAGTAGTTAATGTTATTGATTTAATGAGACTTCAAAGTAATGCTACTCATCCTCATGGACTTACTGATAGTGAGTTTAATAAATATTTTACAAAGGATAAACCAGTAATATTTGCATTTCATGGATATCCTAATTTAATACATGAACTTACTTATAAAAGAGATAATAGAGAATTTCATGTTCATGGATATATTGAAGAGGGAACAATTACAACTCCATTTGATATGAGAGTACAAAATAAAATAGATAGATTTAATTTAGTAATTGATGCTCTTAGGTATGTTGAAGAAACTGAAGAAGTTAGATTAACTAGAAATTTAATGATAAAGAAACTTAAAGAACATAAAGCTTATATTAAAGAAGAAGGTATTGATTTAGAAGAAATAAGAGAGTTTCATTTATAGAGGGGATGTTTATGAATATATATGATTTTGATAATACAATTTTTAAGGGAGATAGTAGTGTTAAATTTTTTAAGTACAGTTTAATAAGACATCCTTTTATAGTTTTATATTCTATTTTAAAAGCAATTAAAGAAAGTATAAAATATTTATTTCATAAAAGTAATTTTGGAAATATTAAAAGTGAATTATTTAGTTATGTTAAATATATAAAAAATTTAGATGAGTATATGGATAAATATACTATGAAGTATATAAAAAATATCAAAAAGTTTTATTTAGAAAATAGTAAAAGTAATGATTTAGTTATAAGTGCTTCTTTTCTTTTTATAGTAAAACCTTTTTGTGATAAGATTGGTATTAAGAATGTGATTGCAACTTCATATGATACTAAAAATGGAAAGATTATTGGTGCTAATTGTAAAGGTGAAGAAAAAGTAAAAAGATTTAATGAATTATATAAAGGAAGTGAAGTGTTAAATGCTTATTCTGATTCATTAAGTGATGTACCAATGCTTAAACTTGCAAAAAATGCATATATTGTTAAGGATGAAGAATTAATTAAATTTAATAAGTAGAAAGATTTCATTGTATTATGAAATTTTTTTTATGTTTTTCTTAATATTATATTTAGTATTTCTTTTTTTATTAAGCATAAATATTATTAGAGGTGTTTATGAAAAAATTATTTTTTGTTTTTTGCTTATTTTTCTTATTAGTAGTTAGAGTTTCAGCAGAAGAACTTACTAGTTATGCAGAGAGTGCTTATTTAATTGAAGCATCGACTGGAGAAGTTTTATATGATAAAGATAGTGATGTTGAAAGAAGTCCTGCTAGTATGACTAAAATTATGAGTATGATTTTAATAATGGATGCAATAAATAATAAGCAATTTACTTTAGATGACAATGTACTTATTAGTAAAAATGCGTCTGATATGGGTGGTAGCCAAGTATACTTAAATACTGGTGATACTTATAAAGTGAAAGAGTTATTAAAAAGCATTGCTATAGCATCTGCGAATGATGTGGTAGTTACTAAAAAGCAGTCATTAGATTTAATAGAAAAAATATAAAAATTCAAAAAATATTAAATATTATATAAAATTTTATTTGTAAAATAATTGTATTTCGATAAAATATGATACAATAATCTTGAGGTGATTAAATCGTATGAAGAAAATATATTTTGCGGCTCCTCTTTTTAATGAAATGGAGTTAAAAAGGAATAAAGAGTATACAGATATTTTACGTGATTGGGGATATGAAGTTTATTTACCACAGGAGAGTGCTGGGTTATCAGTTCAAATTATAGCAAACGGTGGGGATAAGTATGAAGTTAGTAAAAATATTTTTGAAACGGATTTGAAAGGTATTAAGTGGTGTGATATTTTAATTTTCTTTTTAGATGGTAGAGTTCCTGATGAAGGTGCATGTGTAGAACTTGGTATGGCATATGCATGGGGTAAAAAATGTATTGGATATAAAACTGATGATAGATGTTTAGATTTTACAGGAACGGATAATTTATTTATAGAAGGATGTATGAATTTTAAGATTATTCATAGTTTAGAAGAATTAAAAAAAGAATTGGAAACAGTAAAATAATATGAATTTAGTATTTTTTGGTAAATTATATAGTATCATAATAATTTTATATTCATTATTTATAATATTTAAGTATATAATGTTTTTTAAAAATGATATTAAAAGATGTAGTAATAAATTAAAAAATAATAAAGAAATATTTATTGCTATTCCTTGTTTGAGAGAACAAAAAATTATTGAAGAAACTATAAAACATTTTAGAAAAATATGTGAATTACCTATTGTTATAATTACAACTCAAAAAGAAAACTATGAATCAAGTGGCAAAAATAACTATGTAACAACGAAAATGATTGTAGAAGATAACATTTTAGGTAAGTATGAAAATGTATATTTAATAGATTATCCTTTAAATGAAGGTTATATGGCTGATCAATTAAATTATATGCTTAATAATTTAGATAATTTTGATTTTTATGATGAATCAAAAGATTGGTATATGTCACTATATAATGCTGATAGTAAACCATCTAAAGAGACTTTTAAATCGATATTTTATTATGTAAATCAAAATAAAAAGGTTATTCAACAGTATTCTTATTGCTTTAAAAATCTTTCCAAATTGGATTTTGTTTCAAGAGGATTTGCAATTTATCAATCAAACTTTGAAATAAAAGTTGGATTATATAATGCAAGCTTAAATTATAAATATTTATATAACTATGTTGTTGGACATGGATTAACTATTAATTTAAAAGAGTTAAATAAAGTTGGAAATTTTAATACAAAATTTTGGTGTGAAGATATTTATTTAACTATGAAATTGAAATATAATAATATTCCTATATATTCAATTTCGTGCCTTGAAAATATCGAAAATGCTTCATCAATTGGCCAAATTATTAAACAAAATTCTGTGTGGTATGATACAACTAGAAAATATGTAAAAGTATATAAAGATATTAAAAAAAGTGAAAAAAGATTTTCTATAAATGGTTTAATCGGTTGTATAAATGAATTTAGGTGTGCAATCAATTGGTTATTATTTCCTATAATATTTGTAATCAATTGTTTAATTTGTATATGTTTTGGAAATTTTATAATGTTTTATATTTTATTGTTTTCTTATTTATTTTATTCTTTTGTTAATTATTATATTACTATATGTACAATAAATAAACTTAGTAATGAACATTATAAATTAAATGTTTGTAATTATGTTTCTTATATGCTGGCATTATTAATTTCTAATATTGGTCCTATTTATTCATTATTCTCTTGTAAGAAAGAAAAATATAAAACTGAGAGGTAATAATGGAAAGAGGAAAAATAATTATTGTTGAAGGAACATCTTGTGTTGGTAAAACTACATTGTGTTCTAATTTAGAAAAATTTGGTTGGATAGTAATTCCAGAGGCGATCAGATATTTAGAAAAAGAAACTCACAAAAAAGGTGATGATGCTTCTCCGATACCTAATAAACAGTCTGAAGAAGAATATTATCAAACCCAATTATTTAGAATTGAACTTCAGAAAATAAGAGAAGCAAATTATTTTAGCAATAATGGATTTAATGTTATAATAGATAAAAGTGCTATTGCCACTATAGCAACCGCTAAAGCTTTTGAAGAATCTAAAGGATTTGTTGGAACATTTTCTAGTGCTTGTAATAAATATTACGATATGTTAAAGCAATTAGATGAAGAGAAAATTATAGAGTGTGATGGTTTTCTTCTTTTAACGGCTGATTATGATGAAATAAAAAAAAGAAATAAAACTAGAAATCATATTTTGGATGGAATTTGGTTAGAAGAATCTACTATAAACTCTCAAAGAAAAGTTTTAAAAATATTTACTGAAAATATAATTGGCAAATTATCAGATAATAGTGTAGTTACAAAAATTTTGGATACTACTAATATTTCGGAACAAGAATTGTTGGATTGTTTTTTTGATTTTGCCAATTCAATTGTGTTACGTGATGATGATAGAAAAGGTGGTTATAAAAAATGATAGATTTACATACACATACAACTTATTCGGATGGGACATGGGATGTTCAAACACTTCTTGAGAAGGCAAAAGAAAATGGAGTTGAGTTATTAGCAATTACTGATCATGATACTGTAAAGGCTCATTTGGAATTAAAGAAAAATGATTATTCTAGTTATTTTAATGGAAAAATAATATCGGGAGCAGAATTTAATTGTGTATTCAATAATGCAAAAATAGAACTTTTAGGATATAATTTTGATGTTGAAAAAATGAATGAATGGATAGAAAAGGTATATAATGCTGAAAAAAAAGCTCCTAATTTAATGGAAGAATTTCATTTGCTTATGAATGCTTGTTATAAAAATAAAATAAAAGTAGATGATATTAATTATAAAGAAGATATGGGATGGCCAATAGATTTTATATTTGAATCAATAAAAAAATATCCTGAAAATAAAAAGTATTTTACTGATAAGGAATGGACAGATATAGATCATTTTTTTAGATGCTGTACTTGCAATACTGATTTTCCTTTGTATATAGATTTTTCTTATCAAATTCCTAATGCTAAATTAGTTTCTGAAGAGATAAGAAATTTGGGTGGTAAGGTCTTTTTAGCACATCTATTTACTTATCCTCTTAGGGATTATGAAAAATATTTGGATAGTCTGGTTGAAAATAATATCATTGATGGTATTGAAACATATTATTCAAAATTTAGTAATGAAGAAATCAAATTTATTGAAACGTATTGTAGAAAAAATAATTTATATATGTCAGCTGGAACGGATTGTCATGGAGATAAAAAGCCAGATAGAAAAATAGGGATTGGCTATGGAAATATGAATGTTCAGATAGATGTAGTTAAAGATTGGATTTAAAATTTGGAACCGTAATAAAGGTTCTTTTTTTCTTTTTTTTAAATATGTTTAAATGAGGAGGAGAAAAATTGAATAATAGTTTTTCTATAGATATTGCAAAAAATGAAATTAAAAAAGCCTTTATTAATGAACTTTATAAAAAAGATGTTATAGATTTTTATCGATATAATGTTATTATAAAAAAAATAAATGAAGATATTTTAAAATTAGAAACAAAATTATCAAAAGAAAATAGAGTAGAAAAAAATAATATTATTGTTAAAATACCAATCTAAAGGAGAAAATAAATGATTCAAAATTTATACACTATTAGAAATATGTTAGTACAAGGTAAATCTCTTTTGGATTTACCGCTTCGCGTTACTTATTATGCTCGGGTATCTACTGATCACGAAGAACAACTAAATTCGTTAGAAAATCAAGTTATGTATTTTGAAAATTATATTAAATCTCAGACTAATTGGATATTTGTTTCAGGATATGTTGATGAGGGTATAAGTGGGACAAGTGTTAATAAGAGAGATAATTTCTTGAGAATGATAAATGATGCAAAAAAAGGAATGTTTAATTTAATACTAACAAAAGAAATTTCAAGATTTTCACGAAATACAGTAGATAGTATTCAATATACTCAAGAATTATTATCTTGTGGTGTTGGAGTATATTTTTTAAATGATAATATTAATACTTTTGATTCAGACTCCGAACTTCGTTTAACTATAATGTCTAGCATTGCACAAGATGAAATTAGAAAACTGTCAGAAAGAGTTAGGTTTGGATTTAAGAGAAGCATAGAAAAAGGAGTAGTACCGGGTAATGACAATTTTTATGGGTATAAAAAGAATAAAGGTAAATTAGAAATTGTTGAAAAAGAAGCTGAATTAATTAAATTGATTTTTAATGAATATTCAAAAGGAAAAATGGGAACTGAAAAGTTAGGACAATATTTATATAATGAATACAATATTAAAAGTAAAACAGATAAAGCATTGGCAGGAACGGTTATTGGAAGAATAATTAGAAATCCTAAATATAAAGGTTATTTTTGTGCTCATAAAGAAACTATAATTGATTATCATTCAAAAAAACGAATAAGATTTAAACCAAATGAATGGATAGTTTATAAAGATAATGAAACTTGTCCTCCAATTGTTTCAGAAGAGTTATGGAATAAATGTAATGATATATTAAATAAGAACTCTATTAAGCATAAAACACATAGTAGAACTGATATGAGATATGCTTTATCAGGTAAAATTAAGTGCTATCATGATGGTGCAACCTTTATAAAAGGAAGTTATAAAAATAAACGAACTGGAGTAAAAATAAAATATTGGGGTTGTTCTAATTATAGAAAATACGGTAGACAGAAAGCAAATGGTTGTAATACTCCGATTATTTATTATGACGAATTATTAAACATATTTAAAATGGCTGTAAGTAATATTTTGGATATAAAAAATGGTATAATAAATGAGATATATAGTTTAATAACTGAAGTGGAGTGTAAGTCAGATTATAGAATAGAAATAAGTGAAATAAATAAAAAAATAGATGAAATAAAAAATGCGAGTTTAGAATTAATTAATATGAGAGCAAGAAAAGAAATAGAAGAAGATGAATATAACGAAGCAAGAAGTAAATATAATAGAGAATTAATTGTATTGGAAAAAAAGAAACAAAATTATTTAGCAATGAATAAAGAAGTTGATTATAAGTTAAATATTGATTCTTTCTTTAAAAAAGTACACAATATTATATTAAATGATGATGAAAGTGTATTTAGAATATTTAATTCAATAATAGATACAATTTTAGTTGAGAAGTTGGAAGATGAATGCAACGATGGCAGTAAAACTCATAGAGTAATGTTACATTTTAAATTAAATAGGGTTGGCTACAGTAATAGTAGCTTAAATTTAAAAGATTTTTTACTGCTTTTTAGTAACAACGAGGGATGCAGTAGTAGCAATGGCTGAAAAAGTTGGTGGTACAACAGAAAAGTTTGTTACTATGATGAATGATAAATGTAAAGAGTTAGGTTGCAATCATACAAGTTTTAAAAATCCCCATGGACTTGATGAAGAAGGGCATTATAGTAGTGCAAAAGATATGGCTATAATGGCTAGATATTTAATTAATACTTATCCACAAATATTATCTTTTACAAGTATTTATGAAGACTATTTAAAAAGGCCGGATGGATCAAGTACTTGGCTTGTGAATACTAATAAAATTATCTATTAAAAATGCTATAGATATAAAAAGCTATAGTATTTTTTATTTAAATATAAGAATTTTTAAAAATAATAATATACGAAATTAAAATATTTGTATAGGAATAAAACTATAGTGTATTGGAATAATTATGAAGTTTATTCGTATAGTTAAGTGAGTATTTAGAAAAGAGGAATAAATGAATAATATGACTAAAAAATTGGAAATAGAAATTATGAAGTTTTTTTTAGATACAAGTGTTCCTAGAATAATAAATGAAAGAAAAAGTACTAATTTTAAAATAAATGGGTGAATATAATGAAAACTGCTATTTACTGTAGAGTATCAACTGAAGAACAAGCTACTGAAGGATTTAGTATTCATGCTCAAAAAGATAAATTAACTAAGTATGCAGAAAGTAATGATTGGGATATAGTAGATTATTATATTGATGATGGTATAAGTGGTAAGAATTTAACTGATAGAAAAGAAGTTTCAAGACTTATTGGAGATGTAAAAAATGGAAAAATAGAAAATGTTTTAATATATAAATTAGATAGACTTACTAGAAGTGTTAAGGATCTTATTTATTTAATTGAGTTGTTTGATAGTCATAATTGTACATTTAATTCACAGACAGAAAAAATAGATACTTCAAATGCTGTTGGTAGAATGTTTGTTAAGATTATTGGAATATTTGCAGAATTTGAAAGAGAAAATTTAGCAGAAAGAGTAACTTTTGGATATGAACAAAAAACTAAAGAAGGTAATTATACTAATTGTAATGGAGTTTTTGGTTATGATTATTTAGTTGGTAAGGGTATATTAAAAGTTAATAATGAAGAAGAAGTTTACGTTAAGAAAATATATAATTGGTATTTAGAAGGGGATTCAATGCTTAAAATAGCTAAGAAATTAAAAGATTTAAATGTTCCTACTAAAAGAGGGGGATGTTGGAATCAATCAACAATTCATTCAATCCTTACGAATCCACTTTATATAGGTAATGTAAGATATGGAGTAGGAAGAAAAAATGGTTTTGAAGTAAGTGGTAAAAATATAGTACCAATACTTTCTAAAGATTTATTTTATAACGTTAGTGATTTAATTAAAAATAGAAAGAAATTTAAAGTACGAAAGTATTCTTCAGATGATACTTATTATTATAAAATATTAAGATGTAGTTTATGTAATAGTAAATATTACGCTAAACAACAAATTCAAAATGGTAAAAAATATATTACTTATCAATGTAAGAATCATAGTGATAGTACTTGTAATACTTCTGGTTTTTCACATATAAAAATAGAAAAAGCTTTTATAAATTATTTAGAGAATATTAAGGATTTAGAATTTGATAAAAGTATTTTAAAGAAAGAAAAAAAGATAATAGAAAACAATGATACTTTAGATTTACAAGAACAAATTGAAAAATTAAATAAAAAGAAAAAAGATATGACAGAATTATTTAGTACTGATGAAATTGATTATGATACTTTTAAAGAAGT
>CAKOMS010000021.1 GCA_934096735.1 uncultured Bacilli bacterium
CTTGCCGGGAATTGGCTCCTTTATTATATCAAAAAGCCGCACCCTAGTGGTGCGGTTCAAATTTCAATTTAGGAAACCTTTATTACAAAGGTTTTTTTTATTTTTTATTTTCATAATATTCATACTTTTCTTCTATCCATCTATCAAGATTATTTTTAAGTGGTAAAAAACCAAGTCTTGTCTCATTTATTTCATCGGATACAATATAATCTCTATAATTAATATTCTTAATCGATAAATCTAACATCCTTCTATCTTTATGAACACCAATAACCTCAGAATAAATACTATCACCTATTTGAACATAATCAGCCGGATTTTTAACATAATCCAAAGAAACTTCCGAAATATGAATAAGGCCAACATAATACTCATCAAGACTCACAAATATTCCATATTTAGTTATTCCAGTAACTACACCCTTAACAATATCTCCTACTTTATAACCCTTATTCATCATTACACCCATAAAAATTATATCATAGTTTATATTTACATAACAATTAAATTAAACTATAATAAAAAAAGAAAAGGTGAATATATGGAAGAAAAAATTAAAGAATTAATTAATAATATAAGGCCATATTTAAACATGGATGGTGGAGACATTGAATTTGTAAAATATGAAGATAACTATATATATGTTAAAATGTATGGAGCATGTGCAAATTGTTTAGGACAAGAAGATACATTAAATGAAGGTTTGTTAACAATGTTCCAAGAAGAAATTCCAGAAATAAAAGGAATAATCAATATTCCAATATAATTATTTTAACAACCAATCGATCTTCTCAAGTCTAGTATATTTAGATATTTCTAAATATACTTTTTTTAAAAATAATTCATAATCATCAATCTTATCAATAATTTTTAAAAGACATTCTTCAGATTTATCATTATTCATAATCTCTTCATATAAATCAAAATAATAAGTTGGATACATTAGTCTCGCATAAAACATATGATAACTATAAGAACTAAGTTTAATATTTTTAAGATAATAAGAAACTAAGAAAAAAGCATCTTCACCATAAAAAAACTCACTTTTAATCATCTCTGCAACATCTCTTACTTCAAGATCAAAAATAAAGCTAAGAGGATTATAATAATTTAAATAAGTATTAGGATAAAAAATTCTTCTATGAGACAAAACAATTTTATCACTATCATCTATTTTAATAACACTATTTATTTTATTAACATAACTAATTGCATTCTCAGAAAGACCAACATAATAACTAAAAGAATCAATTATAATTTTTTTATCTTTTCCAATTTCATTCATCTGATACTCAAAATAATCTATTTTTTTACTCCACAATTCTCCCCAATTATTTCTATATAATCTACTATTTTTATTATTAAGTTTCAACTTCCAAAAATTATTAACAACATCATCGAAAGAAATAATTTGATTTTTATTACCAATAACTTTTAAAAGAACATAGTAATTATCTCCAACTTTTGTTAAAACACTACCATTCCTATTAACAATAATATCATGAGCAAAAAAACTTTTATACTTTAGTTCAGTGATAATATTTATAATATCATTCAATTCTTCTTCACTTCTATTAAAAAAAACAAAATAAAAATCTTCTCCATTATAAATAAATGAAGTATAGTTTTTATTTTGAATTACATCTACGATATCAAAATTATAATAATAATTAATTATCTCTTTCATACACTAAATAATATGAAAAAAACTGATTTTTTACTCAGTTTTTTTATGTTTCTCTAGTTCTTTTTCAAATTTTTGTACTAATGCATCAAACATATTTTCACATGCTTGCATAAATGCTTCTTTTTGTTCTTTAAATAATTCAGTTTCATTTGTAGGATTCATTTCAACTTCAACATTTTTTTCTTCAACTGCATCATTTATTGTAGAACCATTTAAATTAGGTTCAACATAAGTGCTTGTTGCTTGTTCATTTAATACATTATTTTGCACAGTAGGTTGCTCAACACTAGGTGGTGTAATATTTGTAAAATCTACCGTACTACTTACTTTAGGTTGTTCTGTATTCATTACAGGATTAACAATATTTATATCTGTTGGAGTAGGATTATTTACAACTGGTTGCTCTATATTTAATGAAGGATTAACTACATTAGCATTATTATCATCAAATGTTGGTTCAGTCGCATTAGGTATAGAATTTAACACAGCATCTGCAACATTATTAACTTCAGTTTCAATTGTACTCATATTTACTGGACCTTCAATACTAGGGCTTGGTTCATTAGTTACATTCGGTGTAGTAGGATTTACATTAACTGAATTCATATTACTTTCATTTGGACTAACACTTATATCTTCAACCAAACTTTCACTTACTACATAATTGTTTTTTAAAGCATCAAATGAAGGAACTGGTAAAGTTAATTGAGTATAATATACATCATCAGCATTCATTTCATTAGGAACCTTAATAAATTCACTACCATTACCTGCAATAATCTTCTTTAAACTTTCTTTAACATTTTGCCATTCATTACCATCTACAATTTTCACAACTCTATTTGAAACTATTTTACAAACTAAAATTATAGGTAATCCCATTGATCCATTTATTTCATTATCTAAAACTAAATATTCATTACCATTTTCTTTAAAAGCAGTTATTACTGGTTTTGTTACATTACCACCAGATGCTAATATTAAATTCATTTTTTCCATCTTCATCAATCCCTTTTCTACTATCTTCAATTATAACAAAAAGATACTTAATTTTCAACTATTCGCTCTAACACAAAATATTTACATCCATAAGCACAATTATTTTTTAAATAATCATCTAATCCTGCTATATCATTATAAATCTTTTTGTTTTTTCTATCACTATTATAGAAACCTTTAATTCTCACCTTTCCATAAGCCCAATCGCCTACTAAAAAGTCATAATTATCATAATAATCAGTAACTATTTGATTCAAATCCAAAAGTCCTAAAGTATCTCCATAATCTTTTATAACTTTATATTTTTTTTCATTAATTTTAATTTCCATAACCCACCTTAAAAAACTAATATACCAAATATTGATATAACCATAATACAAGTAACTATTATACTCATTATAACTAAAATATCAACATAACCATTACCTGTAGTAATCGGATTTTGTTCTCTTCTAAATTCCTTTAATTTTTCACTCAACAAATAATCTTTATTAACTGCGTTTGCATTAATATTTAAAGAATTAAATATTTGTTTATTTAACTTATTAACATCATCATTGTTCATTTTAGATAACTCATAAGTATTTATATTAAATAATTTATAAACATCAAAAGGTAACAATTCTTTTTCTTCTTCATCTTTCTTTTTATTACTATTTAATTCCATTTGAGATTTATAATATTTAGCTACTTCATAAACATCTGAAGCATTTAAGTAATTATAACTAATTCTAAGTGCATTACTACAACCTGGAGTATAAAGTAAATCAAAAAATTCTCTTTGCTCTCTTGCAACAATACCAAAATTTAATCTCTTTTCATTAAACATATCAATAAGTCTTTTTTGAACTTCAACAAAATAAATATTTTCTTCTTTCCTTAAAGACTTCATATTTTTCTTTTCAACTAAATAATAACCATCAAGTAATCTTTTAAACTCTTGTATTTTAGATAATTCGTAACCATACTTGCTAAGATTATCATCAAAAGCTGATTCATTATTTGTTATAAATGGGTTAATAATGTCTAATTCTCCATAAATATTAACAAGCATTCTAATTACAACCACCAAAAAAGAATTGTAAAGAATACCATCAGGTTTATCTTTACTATTTTGATAATCAGTAATAGCTTTATGAATCGCTTCATTTATGAATACCATCTTCACACTCTCACCCTATTATAAGTATACCACAAAGATTAATTCATTGGAATATCTAAAATACTACTATTTGAAGTAATTCCACCATAAAAATTTGGTACACTACCATTTACCACCAGAGCAGAAATTAAAATATCATAATTAAATACATCATCAAAAGTTTTAACCGGAGTAATAATTATCTTTTTAATCTCTACAGTTATATATATTTCTAATAAAGCATTATTAAGTCCATAATTAGTAACTTTAGTCTTAATATTAGTTAAAAGTGTTTCATTAAATCTTACTATAACTGGTATTCTAGGACCCAAATTATTTAAAAATATATTTTTACTATTTAAAAATAATGGTATGTTAACTACTAATCCTTTACTTGAATTACATAAAAAATCATCTTCTATACAAACTTTAATGTTTCCATTTTCTAAATCAGATATTGCATTTTTAAGTACACTTGATACATCAGTAAGTATTTTATATGTTTTTTCTAAATCATAATTTACAAGAAGTATTTCATCATTTTTATTTTTAGTTACCAGAAGTATATCTCCAACACTTTTTTTATTTATAACATCATCAGTAATTAAATCAGAAAAAAACTGATATAATACTTTATCAACTTTAGAATCTATTAACACTACAACATCTTTATTCATATTACTACCATAACTCATAAAAAGTAAAAGAGAATTAATTATAATAAAAAATACAATAAAACATTTAAATTTTATTGTACTAATAAATTTTTTTTTATTCTTAAATCTCTTCATATTAAATAATATGTTAAATTATGAAAAATATAATGTTTTTAATAAATAAGCAATCCCTACTAAGAAAATAATTATTATAATAACAATTCCTACTTTAATAAAAGTATTACTAGACTCTACATCTTTTGCAAAATCATCAACATCTTCAAAATCTTTTTCAAGTATTTTATTCGAAGATGTATAAAAAGAATTAATCATTTTAGTATCCATATCTTTTTCTTCATTAACTTCTTCTTTTAAACCACTTAAAACTTCAGTATTATCATCACCCTTTAAATCAAGTATATCTAAAGGATCTCCCATACCTTCTTGTATTTTTTTAGATTGCTTTTCATTAAGAGCAATAGTATTTATTAAATTTTGTAAATCTTCTTCAGAATTATCTTCTTCTTTTTCAATATCAAGATTTAAATTTTTTAAAATATCAAACTGTGTATCTCTAAGCTTTTTTAGTCTCTCATCTTCATAATTATCTGTTTTTTCTTCTTTAGCTTTCTCTAAGATAACATTTATATCATATTCTTTAGTATCTTCTAAATTAACTTCTTCTTCATTTTCATCTTCAATTTTAAATTGTCTTTTTTCTCTATGATCATTATATTTAGTATCCAAAATTCTTTTAATTTTTTCTACATCAATTTCATTTTCATGACTACCAATAACAGACTCATTACTTTTTATGCTAAAATTTTCAAGCTCAGTTTTATTTATTTCTTTATATAATTCTGAATGCTTACTAACTCTTGAAGGCACAAAAGTGTCCTCTTCTTCATAGTATTTCCCCATACGTGTACTCATATGAACACCTCTATAATAATGATACCATAGGAATTTTAATTTTTAAAGGAATTATTGCTTTTAATAATAATTTTTACTATAATTATACAAGGAGGAACTATGAAAAAAATTAACGTAAATACAGATGCTTGTATAGGTTGTGGAGCATGTGTAGCAATTGACAGTGAACATTTTGATTTTGATGAAAATGGCTATTCTGAAGTAATTAGTAATGATAATTTAGAAACTAGTGATTTAAGTAATGCTATATCAAGTTGTCCTACTAATGCAATAAGTATAATAGAAGATGAAAAATCTCACGACTGTGGTTGTGAAAATAATAATGATGGTTGCAACTGTGAAAATTGTACTTGCAATTGCAATAATTAAAAAATCTAATTCCAAATTTAATGGAGTTAGATTTTTTATTTTAAACTATATAATTTTTTAACTTCTTTTGTACTAAGAGCTCTATACTCTCCACTTTTTAAATCATCAACATTTAAAAATGCATAACTACTTCTATGTAATTTTTTTACATCATATCCTAAATTCTCAAACAATTTTCTAACAATATGATTTCTTCCTTCATGTATAGTAACTTCAACTAAACTAGTATTTTTTAATTTATCTATTTTTTTAATTTTAACATTATCAAGCATTAATTTTCTTCCATCAATTAATACTCCTTTTCTCATTTTCTTAAAATCATCTTCATTTAAAATACCATCAATTTTAGCAACATAAGTTTTATAAACATTATTCCTAGGTTTCATAAGCAAATTAGCTAGTTCGCCATCATTTGTAAGTATTATAAGTCCAGTTGTATCATAATCAAGTCTTCCTATTGGATAAACTCTTTCACTCACTTTAACGATATCCAAAACAGTTTTTCTTCCCAAATCATCACTAACAGTAGACAAAACTAATCTCGGTTTATTAAGTAAATAATATACATAATTATAATTTTTATTAATAACTTCCCCATCAATACTTACTAAATCATTTCCACTCACTTTAAATCCAAGTTCACTTACAACATTCCCATTAACCATAACTTTACCATCTTTAATAAGTTCTTCAGCTTTTCTTCTAGAAGTATATCCACTATTTGCAATAAACTTTTGTAATCTTTCCATAATAACACCTTTTTTTCAACAATTAATATAACAAAAAATTACTATTAAAACAAGATGTATGTAAGAATTATAGCCATAGTAATACCTACTAAATCTGCAAACAAACCAGTCCAAAGAGCGTGTTTAATTTTAGTTATTTTAACTGTTCCAAAATAAAGTGCTAACACATAAATAGTTGTATCAGTACATCCTTGTAATATCGATGCAAGTCTACCAACAAAAGAATCAGGGCCAAAATTCATAAAAATATCATTCATTATAGCTAATGATGCAGTCCCACTTATAGGTCTTAAAATTACCATTGGTATTATTTCAGTTGGAAATTTTATATCACCAAATATAATTTTTATAACTCCTAAAAAATAATCAAGAACACCACTATCCAAAAATATATTTATAGCAAATATCATAGCAAGCACTGCAGGAAAAATATTAAAAGTAGTCATAAGACCATCTTTAGCACCTTCTAAAAATGAATCATACACGTTAATCTTTTTCTTAACACCATAAAATACGATAATAATTATAAATATAGGCAATATTATTTTAGATGTTATTTCCATTTATTTTTTCCTTTCCTAATAAAATAATCCAAAGTAACACCAGCCACACAAGAAGAAAATGTCGCAATAATAGCAGGTATTATTATTTCACCAGGATTACTACTATTATAAGCAACTCTAAGAGCGAGTATAGTTGTCGGAATAATTGTAACACCAGCAGTATTTAAAACTAAAAAAGTAATCATTCCTTCACTCGCAGTATCCTTTTTATCATTAATTTTCTGAAGTTCAACCATTGCTTTTAATCCAGCCGGAGTAGCAGCACTACCAAGTCCTAACATATTCGCTGCAATGTTGGATGAAATATAACCAAGTGCTTTATTATCTTTTGGTATACTAGGAAATAACTTACACAGAATTGGTCTTAAAAAAGATGCAAATTTATCAAGCATACCACTATCTTCAGCAATTTTTAAAATGCCAGTCCAAAGAACAATAATGGGAAGAAGAGAAAGTATTAAATCAAGGGCTTCATTAACATTAGTAAGAATACTTTCATTAATAACAGTAATGTTGCCACTTAATAAGGAATACAAAATCCCAATACCAATTAAAAAAGCCCAAATGTACCCTACCATGAATGCACCCATTTAATAAACTTTTGAAAAAAATTTAATTTTTCTTGCTTTTTTACTTTAATATAAATAGGTTCTTTATGATACAGATCATCATTTAAATAAACACTTGCATAACCAACAATTTCATCATTTACATAACTATCTAATTTAACAAGTTCAATATTAATCTTTATTTTCTTAAGTTCATCTTTAGCCAAACTCATAAAAACGTCATTCTTAACAAATAATTTCTCACTCTTATAATAATCATCATTTATTTTAAAATTACTCTTATCAATCACTAAATAACTTTTATACTTTTTAAAGGTACTACTATATAAATCTTTATGATCTTGCCAATCATTCGGATCATTAAGTGTAACTACAACTAAATTAATACCATTCATACTTCCGGTAGTAACTAAAGTTCTTCTAGCAAGTTCTGTAAATCCGGTTTTTCCACCAGTAACATATTCTTCACTTAAAAGTTTGTTCTTATTTTTCCAACTATAAGTTTTATAATTAGTCTTTGAAGTATATTCTTTAGTTCCAAATATTTCTCTAAATATTTTATTATTATAAGCATACTTAGTTAATTTTGCCATATCATAAGCAGTTGATTTATTTGCACTTCCATTATTTTCCTCAAGTCCATGTGGATTATAAAATACTGTATTATCCATTTTTAAATTACTAGCATATTCATTCATTAAATAAACAAATTCTTCTTTAGAACCTGCCACTTCTTTTGCAATTACTAAAGCAGCATCATTACCACTTCTAAGCATTAATCCATAAAGCAAATCTTTTAGAGTAATTTCTTCTCCAACTTCTAAATATATACTACTTCCAAAAGCTTCATATACCTCTTCCCCAGTAGTAACAACTTCATCTAAATCACCATTTTCAATTGCAACAATAGCAGTCATTATTTTAGTAGTACTGGCTATTAATTTCTTTTCTTCCGTATTATATCCATACAACACTCTTCCATTATCTAAATCCATTACTATGGCACTACTAGCACTTATTCCAAAAACTTTAAAAGGTATTAAAATTACAAATAATAGTATTAATTTTTTCAAAAAAACCACCTATAAAACTATATGCAAAAAAAGCATAAAAAAACTCCATAATGGAGTATTTAGCACTAAGCAGTCTTATTCTTCTTAGTAGTTTTTACATTTTTACTTTTTGGTTCTTCAAGTTTTTTAGCAGTAGACTTTAATACATCTGCAGTTTTACTTTTTAATTCTTTAGCGGCCTTTTCTACTACTGGGGTACCTTTTTCAATAGCTAAATCAACTAATTCTTGAGCTTTAATTTTAACTTCATTAGATTTATCTATAATAAGTTGTTTAGCAGTTTCCTTATCTAATTCTTTAATAGTTTCTTGTAATTCTTGAGTTTTAATTATTATAGCATTCTTAACTTCTTCAACATCAATAGATTTACAAGCTTCGATTAATTCATTGCATTTCTTTTTTAAAGCAAGTCTATTTTCTTTCCCACTTTTAGGTGCTAAAAGCATTCCTATACCTACTCCAGCAAGTGCTCCTAAAATAAAATTTCCTTTTTTACTCATTTTCATCATTCTCCTTTTCTTCTTCCTTATTCTTAAAAAATAATTTATAAACAAAATTTTCTAACGTTCCAACAACACTTTCAACTATACTAGTCATTTTACTAGATGCAAGACCTAAAAAATTAAATATTGGACTTATTTTTTCTATTTTATCATTAACATCATCTACAATTTTCAACACTTTATCTACAGTTATTATAAGTTTTATTCCTAAAATTATACCTATTATTATTAGTAATATTAATAGTATATAAATAACAATTGGCAAAAATTGTGACATAAATTCCACTATTTATCCTCCTCTCTATCATCATACATTGAATCAATTAATTCAAATAAATCATTATCTAGAGCATCATCTATATTCTTTTTTGGAACTTCTTCAGCATCCAATTTTTCAAGTTCTTCTTCAATAACATCTAAATTATTATTTTTTGGTATTTCTAAAGTATCTTCTATACTTACTTCATCATTAACTTCTTCATTATCAAAACTAATTGTATCACTTGAAGCAGCTTCTAAAAGATCATCTATACTTTTATAATCATTTTCTTTAACATCATTTAATTTTATACTTTCTTTTTCTTCAAAAAAAGTTACAACAGGTTCAGTAATTTTACTATCTTCATCTTCATCTTTCAAAACAACAGAAACCGTTTTCTTTGCTTCAGTTGGTTCAAAAGCTTTCTTTCTAACTTCCTCTATACTTATATTAGATGTATCTTCTTTTCTATTAACTATATCTTCAGCCCTATAATCTTGATTTAAAACCCCATAGACCGGTGATATAATTGGTGATGGTTTAAATTTTTTCTTTTCAGTATACTCTTTTGTTTCTACTCTTTCATATCTACCATAATCAGTTCTCTTTTCAATAGTTTTCTTTCTTTCATATTCTAAAGCATTACTTTTAGGTTTAACTTGAGGTTTAACAGGAATTTTATTTCTTTCCATACTTGATGCAAATTCTTCTTCATCAAAATCAGGAAATTGAAAACTATTTTCTTTTCTAAATAATTCTCTTTCACTTGGTCCTTCATTTTTTAAAGAAATTTCTTCATTAAAACTATTAACTTTATTTATTTTATTAACTTCTTCTTTAAAAACATCTTCTTTTTTTACTTCTTCTTTAATTTTTATAGGTTCAGTATTTTCTTCAACTTCTTCTTCAAATAAAATATCTTTTAATTTTTTTACAAAACTCATAATGCACCTTCCTTATTCTATGAAATCTGTGTCTTTAACTTCCTCACTTACTTTATCTTGTTCAACTACATCTCCATCACTAGTAAGCGTACTATCATTTTTCTTGGCATTTTTAAACATATTAAATATCTCTTCAGTTGAATCCAAATTATCATCATTTAACATATTATTAATAGCAATATCTTTATATTTAACACTCTTAAGTATATTAATAGATTTTAAAAGTGCTACCTTAATATCATCACTATCTACCATTACTTCTATTTTAGCATAATTATACATAATTTCAATCAAATATTTATTATTTTCCCACAAATTAATTTCTACATAACCGGATTTATTGTCATATTCTATTTTTTCAGAATAAAGTGCTTTATCATTCTTCTCATATTTAATTTCTTTTTTATTTACATAACTAATCATATCGACATATAAATAATAATCATAACGATTACTAGAAAAAATAACATAATTATTACCAGCATCTTCAATTTGAAGACCCATTGGCATATAAAAATCAAATCCTTTTTTATAAACATTACTTTTTCTATCAATTACACTAAGAGTATTTACAACATCATCATAACTTAATTTATTTATATTTGTACATCCTGCTAAAAAAAACATACAAATAAATAATAATAATATCCATTTATTTTTCATATTTTCACCATTTTAATTATATCAATTTATTTTACTGCTTTCAAATATTTTATTTTAATTCCTTGTTCACTAAACTTTTTTTCATACTCAGTCATTATATTAAAAATATTTGTACTATGTAAATCATAACTAACTTCTTCAATTAAATATCCATAATTTTTTAAACTATCTAAACTATAACTAAATAAATTATCATTATCAGTCTTTTGAAAAATAACACACTTATCTTTAAACAAATTATCATATAACTTCAAGAAATTTTCACTAGTAAGTCTTCTTTTAGCATGTCTATCTTTAGGCCAAGGATCAGAAAAATTCAAATAAATAACTGAAACCTTTTTAAAAAGTAACTCTTCTAAATTAACAACATCACTAATAATAATTTTTAAATTAGGTAAATTATAATCTCTAATCTTTTTTATAGCTATGCTTGCAACACTAGAATATTTTTCTATACCAATAAAATTAATATCTGGATTATTAATCGCCATATTTAATATAAAATCCCCTTTACCCATACCAATTTCAATATGAAGTGGCAAGTTCCTATCAAAAGATAATTCATCTTTTATAAGAAAATTACAACTACTAATAACATCATCTTTATCTTTTGGATTTCTCATTCTCATAATAAATAATCACTTCCTTAAACATAAACATATATTACTGGTAGGAGGAATAATATGAAAAAAACAAGAAATGCTTTCTTTCAAGAATCAAACTACCAATCCTTTAATCCAAATATGAATAATCCAGCACCATACCAAACTGCTAGTAATTACTTCTATCAAGGACCTATGCCAAATAATTATAACACAAACAATATGAGTTTAGGAAGTGACATAGAAAGTAGACTTAGCAAAATAGAAAGACAAATAAATAGATTAGACTATAGACTATCTAAATTAGAAAACAATACAACACTTACAGTAGATGATTATGACACTCCAAACTCAAATATGTATATGGTTTAATGATAAATAATAATTGCACTAAAACAATATAATTGCTCTTCACCATTCATTGCGATAGCAACTTGATATTTTATATCAATAAGGTCTATATCATTACATAAAAACATATTTATACTGTTTTCTAAATCTTTTTCACATTCTTCATCAAACACTTTAACTTTCATATAATCACCATTTATAAATTATCATAAAACAGTTAAAAAAAATGTCAAATTAATAAAAATAAATAAATTGTCTTTTTAAAACACTAGTGTTATAATTTTTTAAAGGTGGTTGAAATGAAAGATAAAGTATTTATTTTTGGACATAAAAAGCCAGATACAGATAGTGTGTGTTCTGCTATTGCATTATCATATTTAAAAAATGCTTTAGGAGAAAATACAGAACCAAGAATACTATCTAGTATCAATGAAGAAACAAAATACGTTTTAAAAAAATTAAAATTTGATGTACCAGATGTTTTAAGTGATGTTAAATTACAAATAAAAGATGTTAATTATCACAGGAATTTTAAAATAAACATTAAAAATTCTGTATATAATGCTTTTCTAAAAATGCAAGAAAATAATATGTCAACAATTCCACTAGTAGATGATAATGATGAATTCAGAGGATCTTTTGCTATGAAAGATATAGCAAAAACTCAAATACTAGGAGAGATTAAACATTTAAAATCTAATTATGATTTAATACTTGAAACTATTGAAGGAAAAGAAATATTAAGATTTGATAATGAAATTGAAGGAAATTTAATAAATGTTGCATTAAGAAGTTCAAGTGAAGTTGTTCAAAATATTTTTGATAAAAATTCAATCTTAATAATCGGAGATAGACACTCAGTAATTGAAAATGCTATTAATAAAAAAGTTAAATTAATAATTGTAGCATTTAAAGCAAAAATAAAAGATGAACACTTAGCACTAGCAAAAAAGAATAAAGTAAATATAATTTACTCAGACATCGATTCATTTAACATACTAACAAAAATAAATTTTGCAAATTATATAGAAAATTATCAATATACAAAATCATTAGTATGTGTAAATGAATCTATGGATGTATCAGATTTCAATGACTTAATTAACAAAACAAAACATAGTTATTATCCAGTCATTGATAGTTTAAATAAATGTTTAGGATTAATAAAATTATCAGACTTAAGAGAAAATACTCCTAAAAAAGTAATGTTAGTAGATCATAATGAAATGAGTCAAAGTGTTGATGGTTTAGATGAAGCAGAAATTCTTTCAATTGTAGATCATCATAAACTTGGAACAATCGGTACTAATAAACCAATTAATTTTAGAAATATGTCAGTTGGAAGTACATGTACTATTATTTATGAATTATTTAAAGAAAATAAAGTAAAAATTCCAAAAGAAATAGCAGGACTTCTAGTCGCTGGAATTACATCAGATACTCTACTTCTTAAAAGTCCAACTACTACAAAAGAAGATAAAGTTGCACTTAAAGATTTAGGAAAAATTTCAGAAATTAATTTAGAAAAATTTGCTATGGACATGTTTAAAGCAAATGATATTGTAAAATCTAAAACTATGAAAGAAATAATATATTCTGATTTTAAAGTATTTAATGTTGATAAAAAAGTAATCGCAGTAGGACAAGTAACAACTTTAAATTCAAAAGCAATATTAAAACAAAAATCTAGTTATATAAAATTCTTAAATAAAGAAAGTATTCAAAATAATTATGATATAATGATATTCTTAATAACTGATATATTTAAAAATGGTTCATATATTTTATTTAATGAACCATCAAAAACCACAATGAAACTTGCATTCAATGATAACTTAGAACAAGGAAACTTCTTAGATGGTGTAGTATCAAGAAAAAAACAAGTACTTCCACCAATAATGAGTTACTTAAAATAATACCAAAACAAAAGAGATTTTAAACACAAATCTCTTTTTATATTGTAATTTCAACCGCACCATTTAATTTAATTTTATCAGATAATAAATATTAGTCAATTTTTTTATTTG
>CAKOMS010000022.1 GCA_934096735.1 uncultured Bacilli bacterium
AACATTATATCATGAGTAATATATGAACTTTTTTATTAAAATCTCAAGTGTTGCACTTGTTATTATAAATTATCGCACAAAAAAAGAATAAAATTTATTTATTCTTCAAAAACTTTTGGAATTTCGCTTTCATAATTTGGTCCTCCAATATATTCATTATATTGATAATCATGAAATCTATCCATTACATCATTAATTGGAATTATTGTTAAATCTTTTAATATTACATACTTATATGTAAATGTAAGTACTTCATCATAATATTCACTAAGTAATTTAATTTTCATAGTTGTATAAACTGTTTTATTTAAATTAGTATCAAAATATTTAATAATTTCATAATAACCTTTATCAGTTTTTAATAATTTACTATTATATATTCTAATTAATTTTTCTCCTTCATAATTTCCATTTATTTTATCTGCAATTGGATATCTACTATCACTCGTATATGTTAAAGAATAAAGAACGTTATCTTTAAAATATGAAGTTGACGAAATAAAATCATAAGCTAATTTATTCCCAAGATATTCTTTTGAGTATTCCCATTTTAAATAATCACTTAATTTATAATCAGCATGTAAATACATATCATAACTATCTCTTACTTTATTATCTGTATTATTATCATGTAAAGTATATAGTGTATCATTATAATCAATAAATCTTATATCAGAACCATGATCAGGTAAAATATTCATAGCTTTTATAGAGTCACCAATATCATATACTTTTTTATAAATAAATTCTCCTTTATCAAACTTACTCGGATTATAAATATAAATAGTATTATTACTAATAAATGCATAATTTCTAAATGTCGTATCAGTATTTAAAATGCCTTCATCAGTTATTTTTTTATAATAACCTTCTTCTTTATTATTTTTCTTTAATACTGCTTCTAAAAGTGTTTTTGGCTCACTATTATTTTTATTGTTACCACTATTATTTGTATTATTACCTTTATTATTAAATAAAAGAATTAGAACTACTACTAATGCAATAAATGCAACAATACTTGATATTATAATAATTAACTTTTTATTTTTCATAGTCTATTCTCTATTTTTCAATATAACCATCTATACCTAATGTATACATGTCTTCAGTTATAGATTTATATCTTTTTCCATCATAATCATCTGTAAAACCATTATATGCTTTATAAATTTCATTTGTTTCAGTATCATATACTCTTTCATAACCTAAAGTTGCATCACTTTGCTTTTGACTCATAATATCATAACTAGTATTTCTTTTTTCCCAAGAATCCATAATACCTGCAGATATTTGATTACCTATATTTCTAATGTAGTTGAAATTTTTCATTACTGCATCTTGAGCACTATTAAATCCACTCATAAATGTATCAGTAAATTCTAAAGATGCTGCTACTGTTCTTAATGTTTCTTCCCAATTTATAAATTCATCTTTTGGAGTTGTTATAAACATTGCATCATATACGTTTAAATAATAAATATCTATCTTCTTACCTGACATTATATTTTCATTAACATAGTAAGGACCTGCATCATATACATATGCTGTAAATATTCCTTCTACATCTTTACCATTTTCATCTTTGAATGTTGCTCTTAGAGTATCTCCTCCAAATAAACCTTCACCTAAATTATCAATTGTTGTAAAATCTGCCATGTAAGGAAATGTAAAAGCACCTGTATTATTTATTGTTCCAAGTTCATTAAAGATTTTATAAAAACCTTCAGTAGTTTTTTCATTAATTACTGGATTTTTTGCAAATATAGAATCTGGATAATATTTTTGTTGCCATGCTTTAGCTTCATCAGATTTATTATATCCTTCAGTTTTTAAGTTGAAAAAGAATTGATATGTTGGATTTTCAGGATCGTATGCTTTAACTGTATAATGAATATAATCTCCAATAACATCTACTTTCCATCCTTTTGGTATTTTCAATTTAACAAGACCATTGTCAAAATCTTCAAATTGAATATTTTTTGTTTCTATTTTTCTAATGTTCACTTTTTTCTCTCCTAATATTGTTTTATTATTGCATCCAGTAAGTCCTAGTAAAACAACAGCACACAATACTATAGTAAATAACTTTTTTTTCATAAAATTCCTCCATAATTAAATTATTTTTTATTACATATTTAGTATATCATAAAATAAATATTTTTACTTAAAAAATTATTAAATAAATCATTTATAATATATTATCAATTTTTTTAAGTTCTACAGTTTTTACTTTTAATGAAATCTTTTTTATTTCATAACCATACTCTTTTAATTCTTTTTTATACTTTAAAAATAAATGATTTATTTCAAATCCTAAAATTTTTTTTATTTCTTCAAAACTTAGTAAATAATTATCTTTTTTATTATTCTTTAGATAATTCCAAAGTGACTCATATTTACTCATATTTTCTCCTTATTTTTTTCTTCTTCATTACTATAATAATCAGTTTGTAAGTTTCCTGAAATTCTATTTATATTAAAGTCTAAGAAATAATTATCTGGATTATTTTCATCAATAACTAAATCTATTAATCCAATATCATCAACTTCTTTGTTATCTTTTATAGCATCACCATATAAAGTTATAGTTTCCATAGAAGGCAAAGTATATAAAACAACTGGCCTTTCAACATCTACACCATTTACTTTTAAATTTGTACTTTCTAAATTATAAGTTAAATTTTTTATAAGTTTACCACTTTTATTTAATTCACTAATTATTTTTAATCTTTTTCTAACTTTTTTTAAATTAATTATTTCTACTACTATAATTATTAATGGTAGTATTACAAAGATAATAAGAAAATTATTAGTAGTTTTTGAAAATTCTGTCAAACAATTTGATGGATTTTTAGAATCATAATAAACGTTTTTGTTTTTGGTTCCCGGATTTAAACTAGATGATGAATTTGAATGACATGCATAATTTTTACCATTTACTTCGTAATAATAAATTGGTGAATACATTAAAGATCCTTCATCGTCATAAGTTGCATTTACTTCAATTTTTGTAGATAATGTTTTACTATCTAAGTTATATTGCTTCTTGTAATTTAAAAAAACAATATAACTAAATATTATGAAAAAAATTAGTCCAAGCGATAAAGTTATTAAATGAAATGTATTTGTCTTTTTTATATTTTTTGTATTTATATCATACATAATAATCACTTTCCTATTAATATAAATATAACATTTATTAGAATGTATAAAAAGAAAAATATTCTAATGGACACGAATTATACAATTTAATTTTGAATATAAAAAAGTAGCTTTTAATTGCTACTTAAAATCTATTTTATATTTTTCTAACTAATTTAATACCTTCTTCAAACTTACAACTTGATGAACAATCAAAATCAGGGAATGTACATCTTGCACCATGTGAATATTTTTGAATATCTTTAGCAAGAGGACTGCCTTTTTCTTCTAAAACTTTTTTATATCTTAAAAGAGTTTGTCTAGTTTGTTCCATTATTTCAAGTTGAGCTGCAGAACATAATCTTTCTTTGCATTTTAAAATAAAGTCATCATATTTACCCATTTCACTAATTTGAACAAGTTCACCCTGAGGATTAACATCCTTTACAGCTTGCATATCTTCAAGCCACATTTTTACTAGTAAATCATCATCTTCAATAATAGGTGGTACAAAATATTCTTTATCTTTTAATAACTCCATTTGATAATCAAGCGTTCTATGTCTTTGAGCTTGAGCAAATTCTGCAAAAGAACCTTTGTAAGTTGTTTCATAAACACTTCCAAAATATTCTTCTTTTGAAGATAGGTTTGTACCAAATAATGATAAACTTCTATGTTTTTCATTTTTTAATAATCCTTCTTCTAAAACATTAACTTCTCTTAATCCATCTATAAGTTCTTGCATAGAAAATGCCAATTTTCTTTCGAATTCATCATTCATATTAGCATTTTTTATGTATTCATCCATCCAAGATGCGATATAGTTTATTTGTCTAAAAGATGTTGAATAAATCATTTGTGTTGGCATAAATACTGTTACTAAATATCTTGCATTTTCTTGTGCTAATTTTTGTATTTTAGCGTCATTATATATATCACCATATCTTGATTTAATTTTTACTTTAAATATATCAATCCATTTATTATATAATCTTTCTTCATCTAAAGTTATAATTGATCCAGCTTGCCTTACAACTGGTGTGTATCTTGCTGATTTTTCACTTGTAGTATATTCGTGTTCATTATTAAGAACCATAGCTAAAATTTTAGGTAAATTTTGCAAATTGAAATTTATTGTAATATGATCATAAACACTATGATGTCCGTTATTTAGAGTCATGTCTACTCTACGCATTGTCTTTTCTTCTGGTTCATTTACAAGATGTGAAAATCCTTCTTTGTCATAACAAACTCCTGCAATTTTTCCAGATAATTTTATTGCCTCTTCTTTATCAAAAGTTCCATCTGACTTTAAAAATTGGTTAGGCAAAATACCAACTTTAATTTTTCTTTGTTCCATTTTTTCCTCCTAATTAGTATTTTCCCTTTTAATTCTTTGTCTTTCAAAAACATTATATCACGTAATTTTAAAATGTATAATATTTTTTAACTTACTTTAGGTGTAATGTCTTTTTCAACATTATAGTTATCTAAATCACAACAATGAGTTTTTATGTTACTGCATACACTCATTAATGCTTCGTCATCTAATCCTATATAAGAAAAATTCGGTGTTTCATTTTTAGAAATTAAACTTTTCATAAATGTTTTTAAGTTATTTACTCCATGATTTTTATCATGACTAATTTGAGTATAAAGTCCAATTGCCATAATACCTGATTCTACTTCTAATAATTTTTTTAAAATAGATTCATCAATTACATTATATATTGCATCAATATCATTTGCCCCAAATTTTTTACGTCCTACTTTTGCACGAATTTGTGACAGAGCTTGATGTGCAAGACCACGAATATAATTTATACGTTCAGTTCTAATCTTATTTACTTCGTCTTTATTTACTCCAATTAATTCCATAAAATCTGCAAATAATAAATCACAACAATAACTAGGAGTTTCATGAAATCCATAATAATTTGAATCAAAATATTTTGGCTGCATTAGAAAATCATTTGCATGCATTAGTTCATGAACAAATACTTGTGCATCTTCTATAGTATGATTTCTTGAAATTATTATATATGGAACACTTGCAATATAATCATAATAAGTTGTACCATCAATATTGTTTACACTTCTATAATCTGAAATATTTATTAAAGATGGTGTAGATAATATTTTATCAGTTGACTTTAACATTTCTGAATCAATACTTTTAAAAAATGCTAAAGCAATATTTTTTAACTCTTCATCAGAAAATTCCATACTATTAAATTTTGTGGATTCAACTTGAGGTTTTTCTATTTCTTTTGAAAATTTTATTAATTTTTCTAAATACTCTTTTGTTAATAATCCATAATCATCTTTATCTAAGGTAAGTTCACCAGTTTTGCATAATAATTTAGACTCTCTTCTTTCAGAGTACTTACCATTTGTTATTTTATCTAAAAAGGGTCTTATAGTAGTATTATAAATATTATCACTAGAATCTAATATTGCATAATAAGCAAGTATTGTATGTTTTATTCTTTCTCTTTCATTTAAAGATAATTCATTAGAATTTAAAAGTGTTTCAGCATAATTTATTTTTTCTTTTATACTTTTTAAGTCGATTTTAAAGTTTGCCATTGTATCTTCCTCTTTCGTGTAGTTTTCTTACTTACATTTTAACATGTTTTTTTGTAAGGGTTAAGTTTGAAGAATTAATTAAATATTTAAATTTATTTCAATTTGTTGCAATTGTTCTTCATTTAATAATTTTGGATCATAATTTATTTCAATTATAATATTATCTTTTAAATTATAATCTTCTTTATAAAAATTACTTGTAGCTTTTTCTATTCCTTCAATCTCAAAAAGTTCTTCTATTGCACCTTTAAAACAATATTCACAGCAAATATCTTTTCTAATTATTTTATAATTTTTAGTAATTCTATTTGTATGTTTATTAAACGCTAATAAAGACGGAATTTTTAAAACGTCTAAAAACAACAATATTTCCATTTCAACGGTTTTTGCTTTTATTAAATTAGAATCATATTTTATATAAACTAGTAGATTTTTTTCATTATTTATATTTACTTCTATAATTCCTTTTAGGTTTAATAAATATTCTTTTAATTCTTTATGACCCCAGTTATCAATTAATAAAGTTAATTCACTCATATTAGCTCCTTTATATTTAATATATTAAATTATTCTTCTCTCTTCTTCTATACTTTAAAACTTAATACTTTCTCTTGAGTAAAAATATATTTATAAAATTCATCACATGAAATATTGTAATTTGGTTTATTATATTTATAAATATAACCAATACAATTTTTATTTATTTCCTCTTCTCTACTTTTAATAAATTTTATTTTAACGTCATCTAGTAATTCATTTAAATTATTGTATTTATGAATACCTATAAAATCACTCCAAGAATGTTCGAACCAATAAAATGAGTTTTCTTTAAAAAACACTAAAAACGTATGTGAAGGCAGACTATTTTTATCGTCTATATAAATAAAATATGTTTCATTTTTTATATTACTATCATTAAATAATTTTCTTTCTAATTCAACTTGGTCCCAGCAAACTCCGACTTTTTTATCTAATAATTCGCTTGGTGACATTAAATGGTATATTTGATTAAATTGATATCCTGAGTTTTCAGTTTCCAGAATATTAGTTTTAGAACTATCTAAATACCCATATTCTATATCATTCATTATGTTCATTATATTTTTAACTTCTTCCATTACTACCTCCAAAATTATTTATTTTTTTATGTAAGCTCCATCAGTTTTGCAATCATAAGTAGTAATTTTTTTATTTGCCAAAAGTTCTCCTTCATAATTAATAAATGGCTCTGGTAAATTATCAATACTTGCCCAAACTAATTCTTCACATTTATCAGGTTCTGCTATTTTTGGAGTTCCAGTGTAAATAGATACTTCAAAATAATAATCAATATATGGTTCAAGTACTTTACCGTCAATTTCGAAGAAATTTCTTCTTAATACTACATAACTATTAGTAATGCCTTTTAAATCAATTTCAATGTCTAACTCTTCCTTTGCTTCTCTTACTAAAGCTTCATATTGATTTTCTCCTTTATCAATATGTCCAGCTGGAAGTGCATAATATCCAGGCCATAATTTAGATCCTTTTCTTTTTTGTAAAAGTATTTTATCATTATCCATTATTATTATATGGACAGCACTTTTAAACATTTCTTTCATTTTATCCTCCAAATAATTATTTTTCTTTTAGTTTATAAGTATTTTATCACGCTTTAGGGTATATTAAAACTCGAACTAATCAAAAAAAATGAAAAGTTTAAATTTCTGTATAACATATAATTTAAATTCTGGACTTAACCAACTTGCAAATTCAAATGCTATATCAGGATGGCAAAAGTCCCAAGACTATATTTGCCACCTTTTGAATATATTCCAATTGCATTTGTCCTATCTATCCATCTTTTTGGACTTAAAGTAAATGAAGTATACCCAACTTCTTTATTTTTAATTTCACTGAATTCCGTGAAATTAAAATTTTCGTTATTTAATTGTTCCCATAATCCAATATAATCAAATGTTCCCTTATTACTCATCCAATGGATAATTACATTAGCTGGATTTTCAGGATTAGAATATTTTGCTAAATCAGTAAGTGATATATAATCAACATCATTAATTCTCATAATTCTAATTTTATTATTGTTGACATCAAGTTCAGTTTGTATCAAATTATTTTTCATTACACAAAATCCTTTCTATTAGTTGTTTTCTATTTAATATTTTACCATATAAATTAGTGTTTTTCTCATCTTACAATTCAAAATCATCATTTTTATTTTTAGATTCTTTTTCTTTTGAATAATCATAATTATCTTTTATATCTTTAATTTCCTTATCATTTATAATTTCATGGGTATATAAATCAACTGAAAAATCATAATATTTATCTTTTTCATTAAAGAACATAAAAGTATTTTCGTTAATAATTACTTTATGAGGTTCTATATAAGCAATATTAGTAGGTTCTAACCTTATTAAAGCACCATTTTCAATCGTTATATTAATATTGGTATATTTACTTGCCCAGTTAATCTTTTGCTTTAAAATCGGACTTATATTAAGTTCTTGTTTTATAATTCTAATCATAAATCATCAATCACTCCTTTAGACAACAAAAAAACTCAATATCAATTGAGTCTTATATATCTAAACGTTATTTTCGACGATTTTTGCTTTTGGTGCTTGTGGCGGGACTCGAACCCGCACGATTTATCGTCGCTGGATTTTGAGTCCAGTGCGTCTACCAATTCCGCCACACAAGCAACTAAAAAAATTATAGCAAAAATACTATAATTATTCAATATTCTTTTTCTCAAATAAGTTTGGTTCTGTATCTTCTTCTTTTACTAAAACATCAGGTAAATCACTTAATGTAGACATTCCAAAATAGTCTAGAAATTCTTTTGTAGTTTTGTATAAATTAGGTTTACCTGGTAAATCGCTTTTTCCTGCTACTTTTATTAAATCTTTACTTAATAATTTTTTTATAACATAGGAACTACTTATTCCTCTTAGTTCATCTACCTCAATTCTTGTAATCGGTTCATTATATGCGATAATAGCTAAAACTTCTAGTTGAGCTTGTGTTAATATAGATTCTTTATTTCTAATAAGTTTTTGATAATATTCATTATGTTCTTTTTTTGTAGTTAATTTAAAGGATTCTCCTAAAAAACTTAACTTAATTCCTCTTTCTTCTTTCTCATATTCTTTTTTTAATTCTGTTAATAATTCTCTTGCTGTTCCTTCATTAACATCTAGCGTCTCACAAATTTCTTTTAAAGTAACACCTTCATCTCCTGCCACAAATAGCAGTCCTTCCAAAACTCCAACTAACTTCATTATTTCACTTACTTTCTATAATTATTGTACTAAAATTTTTATTTTGACTTAAAACTATTTCGTTATTTTTACTCATATCAAGTATAGACAAAAATGTTACTACTAAAGTTTCTTTTGTAATTATATCAAAAAGTTCAGAAAACTCTACTCTTTTTTTTACTTTCAATATATTTCTAATTTCTATGCATCTTTCTTTTACACTTAATTCTTTTCTTGTAATTTTTGTTGTTACTGGTTTTTTAAATTCTATTCTTTTTTGCATCTCTAAAAAAGCATTTAATAAATCATCTAAAGTTACATTGCCAGATATTGCTTCTTTTTCATCTTCAATATAGTTTTTTAAATTCTCTGGCAATTTTGTATAATATTGTGCTCTATTTTCTTCCATTAATTTAAATGTTTCAGTAATGTTTTTATATCTTTCATATTCAATTAATTTATTTCTTAAATCCTCTTCACTTTTAATTTCAAATTCATTATCTTCTTCTTCGTAAGATTCTTCTTTGTTAATAAGCATTCTGCTTTTTAAATGTACTAATTCTGATGACATAACTAAATATTCACTGTTTTCATCTATATTGTTAATATCGTTAGAATTAATAAATTCGATATATTGATCAATTATATCTCGAATATTTACTTTATAAATGTCCATTTTTGATACTCTTACTAAATGAAGTAATAAATCAAATGGTCCATCAAATGATTCAATGTGTAAATTCATACTTCCCCCTAAAAAATTTATTTACAAGTATATCCATAAGTAGACATTTCAAATGCTACTACTTTTGCTTCTTCATTATATTTAAAATAATGTTTTTCATTTATTAAATTTGTGTTTACTTTTCCAACATTAGCACTAATAGTTGCAATAAAATTGTTGTCATTTTCTACGAATGTTGTTTCTAAACCTGTTGTATTTTTATATTTATTTGTTTTGTCTTTATAAGTATTATAATATTCTGTATAAGATGGATTTACTTTTGGTACTCTTATAGTTTCTACTAAATCTGTTAATAAATCATTAGAGAAATGATATTCTATAGTATCTATATCTTTTGTACATACTAATTTATTGTCTGTAAGTTCTATATGAGGATAATCATTTGTTGTTTTTTCTTCAAAAGAAATATATTTGAAATCATTTTGAGTTTCAAAAGCATAAGATTTTCTTTCATCTTTATTTAATTCATCTATATCTACTTTAAATCTTTCAAGTAATGTTTTATTATCTGTAAATAATTCTAAAAATATTTTGTTATCTTTTAGAGAAATTACACTACTAGATTCGTTAACTAATTCAAAAGATAAAATTTTATTTTCATACTTAAAATTTAAAGCTTTTAGTCCATGAACTTCTATAGTTAAAGAATCACTAACTTCACTATATATTTTCTCTATATTATCAATAGGCTCATCATCTTTTTTACCTTCTTTATTATCTTTTATAGTACTCGCAGACTCTTTTCCAAGTAAATTATTTATAAATACTGATATATCATTAATATAATATACTACTGCTATAAAAATTGCTAAAATAATAACTACACGGATTATATTACTTTTTTTCTTATAAGTATAACCAATAACTTGTGGTTTTAATTCTACATCTTCAAGAACTATTTTGTTTTTATTCTTTCTTGCCATATAATCACCTTTTTATTTTCTAATTAATTATAACATATAGAGCAAAAAAGAAAAAGTACTAACATTTTTTGTCAGTACATACTTCTTTATTTTTACTATTAATTAAGTCTGTAATTACTTTTTCTAATTCTTCTCTTTGACTATCATTTAATTCGTCATTTCCATCAGCTTGGCTATTAATTGTTCCAACATGAAAATCAGTTACTTTTCCATCCTTTACTGCTATTATAGTTGGAACATAAATTCTTTTTTCTTTTGTATCAAATTGATTTCCATTATCATCTGCTAAAATATATTCTGATAAATGTTCATCTAATGTTTTTAATAATTTATAATAACCATCTGAACCCTTTTTACTATTAATTAGTTTTCCGTCTTCTACTGTAAATGCACTTCTTATGTCTTTTATATCTAAATAATATATTGGTTCATTTTTTTCTTCTGCAACTTTTGTAAGTGATGTAACTAAAGTTCTACACCAAGGACATTCACTAAATCCTAAATATATTACACCAGTACCCTTTGTTAACATTTCATTTATTTCTTCTTCTGTACTATATTTAACAGTATTTGTTTTTGTTATATCTACTTGTACATTTTCTTTGCCAGTATATTCATTTATCTTTCCATTTAATTCTGAATATTCTTTTTGAAAATTAAGTCCATCTTTTGTAACATTTTCTTCTTTCTTTGTTACAGCATAAACACAAACTCCTACTACTATTAAAGTTAATAATATTATTACTATAAGAATTATTTTATTTTTCTTTTCCAATCTTACCACCTATTAAATCGTATCATAAATTATTTACTAAATCAATTTTTTCTCATTAATTTTGTCAAATTTAGTCTATTTAAACTTGATTCTTTAATTTTTATATGTTATATTAATATTGCCCTTACAAATGGCGATGTAGCTCAGCTGGCTAGAGCATCCGGTTCATACCTAATTAGCCACTGACTTAATTTATAAATTTAAAAATCAATTTTTACTAGATTTTATAAGGGTTT
>CAKOMS010000023.1 GCA_934096735.1 uncultured Bacilli bacterium
CCCGATGTAGGACTCGAACCTACGACCTAACGGTTAACAGCCGTGCGCTCTACCGACTGAGCTAATCGGGCATTACTCCATAAGTATAGTAAATATATTTAATTTTGTCAATTAATTTTTGTTAAAATCATAAATATTTTTTTAATTCTTCAATATTATTTTTTAAAAGCTCACTTAATTTATTTAATAAAAGTACAATCTCAGAATCACTATTATCATAAGAATTAATTTTTTCAGATACTTCAATAATACCTTTATTAGTTCCTTCAATCATCATCTTAGCAATAACTTCATCAGTTGTTTCCTTAAGCAATTTCATTTCACTCATAATCTTTGTACTAACTTTAGCTAAACTACTAACATCTTCTTCTTTTTTTCCATATTTTTTTAGAATATTAATTGCTTCTCTACAAATAGCATCATATTCATTTTTTTCATTATTTAAAACTTTCTCAAATTCACTACTATTTACTTTCTCAATAATATCATCTATACCAATAATCCCCATATTAGCATTCTTATAAATGCAATTTAAATATTCAACATTTTGATCCTCATTTTTCTTCATAAAAAATCACCCATTAATATTATGGATGATTTTTTTTATTTTATACTTCTTGAACTACAGCAATAATCATTGGTTTACATTCAGTCTCATCATATAAATAATTACTTAATTTTTCTCTAATTTCAACTTTAATCTTATTATAATCAACAAAACTTGGAGTAATATTTTTAACTATAATATCTTCACATATCTTTTTAATTTCTATAATTAAATCTTTACTATCTTTAACATAAATAAATCCTCTAGTGGTAACTTCAGGTCCTACTAAAAGTACTTTATCTTTTTTAGAAATAGTAGCACTTATTAAAACTATACCATTTTCAGAAAGCATCTCTCTATCTTTTATAACAAGCTCTCCAACATCTTCAGAACTTATTCCATCTATTAATATATCATTAACTTTAACTTTATCAAAAGATTCAATTAACTTGCCATCTTCAAATTCAACAACTTCTCCATTTTGTTTTAATATAATATTATCTTTACTTATACCTAAATTATTTGCCAAATTAGCATTATTTACCATATATCTATATTCACCTTTAACAGGCATATAATATTTTGGTTGAATAAGCTTTATCATAAGCATAATATCCTCACTAGATGGATGATGTAATATTACTTTATCACTTGGTAAATTAACAATATTACAACCAAATTTAGCAAGTTCATTTTCAAGTTTAACTAAGGTTTTTTCATTACTATCATATCTAGGTTCTGCAAAAACAATAGTATCAGTAGATTTAGGACTTATATACTTATCATAATTATGATAAATTTTACTGATATTAGCATATGGATTAGCTCTCTCATCACATACAAGTAAAATAGCATTATCATCATTTATATTAGATAAATCCCCAATAATACCATCTTCTACACTAATATATTTTTCATTAATGGCAAAATTAACAACATTTTGAAGTCTTTTACCCATAATAACTATCTTTCTATGTGTATTTCTTGCTGCATTGAATATATCATTAATAGTATACAAATGATATGGTAGAAGTGAAAATAAAATTCTTTTTTCATTATGTTTAATAATATCTTTAAAGTATTCTTCTAATCTATGATTTGGACTAGTATGCCCCTTTCTTTCAGAAAATGAAGATTCACATAATAAACATAACACACCTTGTTTACCAATATAAGCAATTTTACCAAGATCCATATCAAATGCTCCTAACATAGTAGGATCAATTACAAAATCACCTGTATAACAAATCGCACCATCTTTAGTATTTAAAACATACATAACCGCATCTGGAATACTATGAGATACACTTATAGGAAATATAGACACATTATTATCAAAAAGTATTTTTTTATGAGGCTTAATTGTAACTATATGATCATTTTTAACACCATATTCTTCTAAAACAAATTTAGTAAATTTAGTAGCATATATTTTAACAGTAGGTAAATCTTTTATTAAATCAGATAAACTACCCATGTTCTCACTATGTCCATGAGTAATAAAAATACCCTTTATTCTCTTTTTATTTTTAACTAAATAACTAAAATCTGGCATTATATAATCTATTCCTAAAAGATTAGAATTAGCATATTTAAGCCCACAATCAAACACAAAAATACTATTGTCAATTTCTATTACATAACAATTTTTACCATTCTCAGCAAGGCCACCCAAACCAAAAATTTTTATTTTACTCAATTTAATCACTCTTTCTTTCTTTTTAATAAAGGCTTTTCAAGATAAATTTATTATACCAAAAAAAGAGTATATTATCAATAATTTCTAGTAATTATTCACTTATTAAGTCACTTAAATACACAATATTTAAATCTTGATAATTAATTTGTCTGAGTAAAATCTTATAATGTGAAATATTAACATCATCACTTACATAAATAATATCCCCACTTTTAATATCATTTTTAATATCTACTATATTATAATCACTTAATACTTTACTATATTTAACTAAATAACTTTTATATTTTAAACATACATTTTTATCAATTTCATCAATAATACAAATATTTTTATTAATATTATATTTTTCTAAATAAGATAGTACTTTTTCAAAATCATCTTTATCATTATTTATTTGTTCATAAAAAGAACTACTTCTAATATTACTTTTATTAACGAGTCTATCAAACAAAACATTATTATTAGTATTATAATTAATAACATCTTCATTATTACTAACAATTATACTAACACTATTTTTAAGTTTATTTCCCTTTCTTATTATTTTTTCTTTATTATTTTTAATACTGAGAGTAGGATACATCACATCATACTCTAAAAAATATTCATTAAATACATTATGAGTTTTCATATTATTATAACTCTTCAAAACATTAACACTTTTACCAATTATACCAGGAATAATATAATCACCATCTATAGTAGCAGAAACTGCTTCAATATTATATTTATCTTTATTAGAAGATATTTCTTTCATAAGTTTACTATTATTTGCAAGCATACTATTAATTTTTTCTGTATAATAAAAACTAAATAAAAATAAAAAAGATAATCCTATATATTTAAATAAAGTTTTCATAAATCACCTTACTAAATTATAATTAATTATCTTTAATTTATTACTATATATTACTATTTATCTTCCTTCTTTTTACTTGATAAAAATGTCACTCTTTCTGCTACAACATCAGTTATATAATGCACTTTACCATTTTCATCTTCATACTTTCCACTTTGTAGTCTTCCCTTTACTCCAACAACATCTCCAACATGACAATATTCTGTTGTACTAGATGCTATATTATTCCATAAAATACATCTAACAAAATCAGTCTCATATATACCATCTTGATTTTTAAAATTTCTATTAACTGCTAAAATTACAGTAGTAACCTTTTTATTTCCATCTATTTCACATACTTCAGGTTCACTAGTAAGTCTTCCTACAAGTATAACATTATTCATCATTTTTCCTCCTTTCGAAAAAATAGTAACATAAAATTTTAAAAAAACATAATTGCCAAAACCATGAGTAATTAACACTTTTTATTACCAATTTTCTAAAATAAATACATAAAAAAATTACCAAATATTAAATTTTAGTAATTTTTAATCTTTTATTAATCTATTAAGTTCAACAGCATACTCCATAGGCAATTCTTTTTTCAAATCTGCCATAAATCCGAGTACTAATAACTCCATACATTTTTCTTCTTTTAAACCTTTACCCATCAAATAACGTAGTTTTTCTTCACTAACCTTTGATATAGTAGCTTCGTGTTCTAGTACACTTGAATCATTAGAAATAATATTTTTAGGATATGTATTACTACTAGATTTAGAATCTAATATTAATGTATCACATTTAACTTTAGCACTACTACACATTGCATCTTTAGTTATATGTACACATCCTCTGTAATTACTTTCTCCCCCTTGCGTAGCTATGCTTTTACTAACAATATTACTTTTAGTATGTTTACCTAAATGTATCATTTTAGCTCCAGCATCAAGTCTTTGAATATTTTTAGCATATGCAATAGATAAACTATTACCAACACTATAATCTCCTTTTAATATAGAACTAGGATATTTCATAGTAACTCCACTACCTATATTACCATCAATCCATTCCATTTTACCATATTCATCTACTATAGCTCTTTTTGTTACCAAATTATATACATCATTGCTCCAATTTTGAATAGTAGAATATCTACAACTTGCATGTTTACCAACATATATCTCAACTACGCCAGCATGTAAACTACTAGTAGAATAACTTTTAGCAGTACAACCTTCAATATATTCTAAACTACTATAATCATCAACAATAATTATTGTTCTTTCAAACTGACCTAGATTTTCACTATTAATGCGAAAATAACTTTGAAGAGGTCTATCTAGTTTTGTATGAGGAGGAATATATATAAATGATCCACCACTCCATAAAGCACTATTTAATGCAGTATACTTATTTTCATCATATTTAACTAAATTATTAAAATATTTTTTAAATAATTCTGGATACTCTTTTAAAGCATTATCAGTTGATGTAAAAATAATATCTTTTTTAGTAATATTTTTATGATATACTACTTCACTTTCAAATTGATTAGATACACCACCTAAATATTTATTTTCCGCTTCTATTACACCCAAAGTATTAAAAGTATTTCTAATCTCATTTGAAACATTATTCCAATCACTTTGTAATTTTTTATCATCATTTTTATAATAATTTATATTATTAAAATCAATATCTATTTTAGGCCCAAAAGTTGGATTATCCATTTGAAGAAATTTTTTATATGCCATTAATCTAAAATCCAACATCCATCTATCTTCACCTTTAGAATTAGATAACCATTCAACAAATTTTTCATTTAATTCCTTTTTCATAAACAATCTCCGTAAAAATAATACACCTATTATAACATAAAAACAATTGTATTTTTATTCTATTTGAGTTAAAATTAAAACATAATAGGTGAGAATATGAACGAAAAAAATAAATTTTTTTTAAATAGTAATCAAAATAAATATCCATCACTAAAATATTTTTCTATAGATAATAATAGATTATCTTTAAATAATGGTAAAAATATTTTCTTTGTCTATATTCCAAATGTAGACTTAAGTTCATTAAATCCCACTATTTATTTATCATCACCTAATCAATTAATTAATATATTATATATGATTGAACTTTTATATCACAAAACATTACAAGATACAGAAATAAATTTTATTAATTCATATATTCAAAATTATTTAAAATATAACGATAGTGCTTTAAATGATAAAACAGTCAATCATAATTTACTAATTTCATTAAGTATTCCAATATATTTATCATACAGCGAAGAATTTATAAATAATCCTGCTAGTCAATTAATTTTTGATAAAATAAACTCATATAATACGGAAATTGAAGACAAAATGAATAAATCGCCAAGACTAGTACTTAAAAACAACAATTTTGATTTAGAAAAAGTTGAAGATCCAGTTGAAAACTTTGAAAAAGCTGGATTTACTACAATTGCTTTAATCACATTAGGTATCATCACAGCCTGTACAATTGTAGCATCTTATATTTTTACTCATTAAAAAAAGTTCATATCAAACTGAACTTTTTTATTTTGACTCAATTATTAATTTAATAGCAGTTTTTTGTTCACCATTAATAATGGTATCATTAAAAGCTGGTATCACAACTAAATTATCTCCAGTCGGTGCTACAAAACCCCTACAAATTGCAATAGCTTTAATTGCTTGATTTAATGAACCAGCACCAATAGTCTGAATTTCAACTGAACCTTTTTCACGATAAATATTAGCAATAGCGCCAGCAACCTTGCTAGGATTTGACTTGCTTGAAACTTTAAGTATTTCCATAATTATTCCTTTCTTGTTAATTAAATATATGTAGTAATTAAAAAATTAGAATAAAAAAAAGAATTACTTCTTTTCTATTAAATATGCTACTAAAGGATCCATTAATTCAAGAATTCCATTTATCAAGAAGAAAAATCCAAGTACTAATATTTGTACATCATTTGTACAATATAAATTTATAGTAGCAAGAATACCGACAATTATAAACAAGATTAAGTTAATAATATTTAATTTCCATAATTTATTTTTTCTATCATTATAATAATCGCTTTCTTTTAATTTTATTAAACTAATTAAAATTATCCAAATAAATAATGATACAGCAAGATTCAAAGGTGAATCACTTATATCAACAAAACAAACTAATGCAAGTTCAAAAATTGAAGCAATTCCAGTATATAAACCAGAATAATCTTTAGACTTTAATGTCATAAAATATTTTATAAAATGTAAAAGTCCATATAACGTAATAATTACTATAAAAATTAATTTAACATTACTAAAATCAAATATTGGAAGTATTACAGTAATTATACCAATTATAACTAAACAAATTGATACAATTAATTCCATTAAAGTTCTTCTTTCCATATATACCACATCCTACTTCAATTATAAAATAACTAAACTATTATTTCAATTGTTTTTAATTGATCCAAATCTCCTATCTCTGTTTTGATAATATGAAATGGCTTCATCTAAATCATTTTCTAAAAAGTCGGGAAACAAAGTATCACAAAAATAAATCTCAGCATAAAAAGATTCATACAACATAAAATTGCTTAATCTATGTTCTCTTCCTGTTCTTATAAGTAAATCTATCGGAGGCAAATCTTGATATAAAAATTTAAAATAATTTTCTCTATTTAATGTATTTATATCAAATTCTCCATCCAACATTTTTTTACAAATATCTTTAGTAGCATCAACAATTTCTTCTTGTCCACCATAATTTAAACATATATTTAATATACATTCAGTATTATTTTTAGTTCTTTCTTTTATGTTTTCCATAGCAGTTAAAACATCTTCTCTAAGAGGTTCTTTTCTTCCGCTAAAAACAACTTTTATACCTTCATCACAAACTTTTTTCAATTTATGATCAAAGTAATATATTAAAAGGTTCATTAAATAATCTACTTCTTCCTTACTTCTTTTGAAATTATCTGTTGAAAATGCATAAACAGTCAACACTTTAACCCCAATTTTTTTAGCATATAACGCTAATTTTTCTAAAGTTTTTGCTCCTTCTTTATGACCTTCACTTCTTTTTTTATTTCTCTCTTGTGCCCATCGACCATTACCATCCATTATAATTCCAACATGATTAGGTATTGTATTCATATATATTCCTTTCTTAATGGTGCCGAAAACAGGAATCGAACCCGCAACCTACTGATTACGATTCAGTTGCTCTACCAATTGAGCTATTTCGGCACTACCTTTATAATTATATCATAAATCAAATATTTTTTTAAATTATAGTTTATCTAAAAAATCAGATACACCATCTTCATCATTTGTTAAAGTTACTTCTTTTGCTTGTAATTTTACTTCATCTAAAGCATTACCCATAGCAACACCTAAACCTACTTTATTAATTATTGGCAAATCATTTGTACTATCACCGAAAAATATTACTTCATCAGTTGAAATATTTAGTTTTTGACACAAACTTTTAATCGTTTCAAATTTATCTATACCAACCGGATTAACCGATAACCATCCTAGAGTACTACCAGTATCAGTATCAAACATTTCATAAACATAAACACCATTAAAGTTATTTTCTATATATTCTTTATATTTTAAAATATTTTTAGTATCACAAAAAAACAAATTAATTCTAATAACATCTTCATCAATTTCATCTAAATTATTAATTTTTTTTGAATAACCATTAAAATTAAGGTCATTTGTTATAGTATAATAATGATTTAAAGTACAATAATCAATTTTTAAAGTAATTTCTTTAAAATAATCAGTTAAATTTTGAATATCAGTTGATGAAATTTTTCCAAAGTTTGTTATTTCATTTGTACTAGGATTAAATAAATAACCCCCATTATTTAATACCAAATAATCAAAAATTTTTACATCACATACATTTTTAACACTCATTAAATTTCTTGCAGTCACTCCTACTACAAAATAGCCATTATCTCTATATTTTTTTATAGTATTTAAATTTCTCAAAGATATTTGCTTTTTACTATTTAAAAGTGTTCCATCGAAATCTGTTCCAATTAATCTATATTTCATTATCCAATACCTCATTCTACCTTCTAAACTAATTATAACACGTATATTTTAAAAAAATTTATAAAAAAAGTAAGTATTATTAACTTACATTAAATGGTGCTGTATGACTGAATTGAACAGTCCTCTGATGCTTACCATGCATCTGTTCTACCACTAAACTAAAACAGCAATCCTAATTAATTATAACACAACATTTAATTAATTAGAATTGCTATTTATTATTTAACTAGCTAAATTTAAATATACATTACATTCATCTTTAGAAGTCGCATCTACTAATACATAACCATTTTCATATGTAACAGTACTTCCATTATCACAACTACTTCTAGAATTCAAAGTATAAGATTTATTAGCAGGTATTGTATTTGTTTGAGTAAATACTCCATTACCTTTTTTCTCCTCAATATAAGTATTAACAATTATATCTGCATTACCTGTGCTATTAAAATATGCATAACAAACAGTATGTGGTTTACTAGCAGACACAGTAAACTTTCTCAAATTACTATCAAATGTAAGAGTAGCATTATTAGTACAAGTATAACTTGTAAATTCATAACCATATATCGGAACACTATCTAAATTCTTATAATATTTTGAATTATAAGAATGATCAGTTGATGATTTACTTTCTCCCATAATGTATACATCAATATCACTAGGCATAGATTCATCGAAATAGAATTTACAAGTAACAACTGTTTTGCTATTCAAAGTAAACGCCATAGTTTCTGTATTAAAAGAATAATTACAATCAGCACTAGAATTATCTTTTGAGCATGTAATATTTTCTTTAGTAACTGGCGAAAAACATTTAGTAAGAGCACTATTAAAAGTATATCCCATAGCAGGAACAGCATAAGTTCGTATATATTTACCAGAAGAATTTTGCTTATAAATTAACATATTGATATCTCCATCGGCATCCATACCATCAAAATCTCCTATTTTACTACCAATAAAAGATACATTAGAAGTATTAAAGTAATAAGCATATACACCTTTAATACCTAAAAATAAAAGTACAGCAAAAAAAGTCACAATCAAAATCCTGTGAGTCATACTAAGTTCAGTCGAATATTTATTGAGTTTCTTCTCAATTCTACTAGCCATACTAACTGCCTCTTTCATTATTTTTTAAATAGCAATATGTTACCCTCTAACTTATTCTATCTAACAAAATTATATTATATTAGAAAATCTTTGTAAAGAACTTTTAATGACAAATAGTGACAAAAATGTAAATAATTTGACAAAATAAAAAACCCTTAATAGGGTATTATTTGTCTTCTGGTGGCTCCAGCGGGAATTGAACCAGCGACACAAGGATTTTCAGTCCTCTGCTCTGCCAACTGAGCTATGGAGCCATATGGCGGTTCGTACGGGATTTGAACCCGTGATCTCCTGCGTGACAGGCAGGCGTCATAGGCCTCTAGACTAACGAACCATGGTTGCGGGAGAAGGATTTGAACCTTCGACCTTCGGGTTATGAGCCCGACGAGCTACCAAACTGCTACCATCCCGCGATGTAAATCTTTCAAAAATGGCGGAGGAAAAGGGATTCGAACCCCTGCGCCGCTCACACGACCTTCCGGTTTTCAAGACCGGTCCCTTCAACCAGACTTGGGTATTCCTCCATTTCTAAAGGACAAATTGATTATAACATATAAGAAAATGATGTGTCAATACAATTGTATGAACTTTTTCTATAAATTTTTCAAAAAAAATAACAAAAAAGTATTGAATTTATATAAAAAAACAGTTATAATTTTAAGTGTCTTAAGCAAAAGACAAATAAATGCCCAAGTGGCGGAACAGGTAGACGCACAGGACTTAAAATCCTGCGAGATTTAAACCTCGTGCCGGTTCAAGTCCGGCCTTGGGCACCAAAAAAAAATTAAACCTTTATTACAAAGGTTTTTTATATTGTAATTTCAACCGCACCATTTAATTTAATTTTATCAGATAATAAATATTAGTCAATTTTTTTATTT
>CAKOMS010000024.1 GCA_934096735.1 uncultured Bacilli bacterium
ATTTCATCAAATAATTTCACCTATATCACTCCTCGTACTAATAAAAGTATACCACAAATGTCACTGTAAATGTCACTATATTTATATTTTTTGTACTATATTCGTATTTACATGGTATACTTATATCAGTTTGTAGTTTATTACTACCTATTATATAAAAAAATAAAGGTTGTCAGACTTAAATCTCTATGGCTTCAGAAGCAAAAATCGTCGCACCAAAGCGATGTTAATGATTAAATCAATCAGAGATGATTGATTTTTTTGCCGTTTAAGAAAGGTGTTGATAATGTTATGATAAAAATAATCAAGAAAGAAATTAAAATAAGTAAGTAAATAATAAGCCAGTAAGAATATTATCATTATTTAATCTTGGATTAACTATTTTTAAAAGAGGTTACAACTCCTACATTAATTACAAAATTAAAACTAACATGCAGTTATATTTGTGATTTTATATAACCATTAATTTTTTATATTAAGTTAAGAATACTTAACACTTTTTTTATATTATACATTATCATTTAATCAATATTTATTAGTTATTGGACGTACTTTATAATCCCAATAAACCCAATTTTTAAGGATTATTTTCAAAACTGTCCGTCAATAAGATCACTTAACTCACATTAACAAAAAAGCATTTTAGTAACAAGCGTTACTAAAATGCTTTTTTTATCATCTTTTTATTACATTTTCATCTTCTAAATCCATGGAAGGATGTTTAATTACTCTAACCATTGACATAGGAACTGGATTTTTATACCCAGATGATTTTATAAATTTTACTAAAGGATCTTTACTCATTCCATTACCATTATCTTTTGGAAGAATAAAATATTCTTTACTAGCAGGACACTCCAATACTACACTACCATATTTAAGTGAAGCTCCACCTAAATACCAATTAACCCCTTTATTATTACCCTCTTCATATTCATCATTTTTATCATAACCATAAACAAAACCAGCAGTTAAATAAGCTTCATACACTGGAACACTAACACATCTGTAAGCACAATCTGGCCTAAGTTCATAACCATCAATTTCTCTTACAACATTATCTCTTCCAATTCTAATTCTTTCTAAATTGGTAAGACTCTGAGTATCTCCAGAAAGAATCTTCTTTTGACCACTTCTTGTAACTTCATCACTAGAAAGTGGAATTTCATAAATATTAAAATTATCCATAACAATCACTAAAGAAATATTATCACACAAAATGGTAAAAGTAAATTTTTAATAAATAAACGCAGCCTATAAAAAGCTACGTCTATAAATTAATTATCTAAATAAATCTAAAAATCTAGTCCAAAATGATACTTTCTTAGTTTCATCTTTTTTTGTATTATTAACTTCTTTATACTCAATACCATCAATTACTAATACCATTTTTGTTTCACTATCTTTACTTAAATTTTCACTACTAATTGATTTATATTCTTCTCCAAGTTCAACTAACTTTTCAAGTTTTTCTGCCTTACTCTTTACTTCACCATTAACTAAACCACTAACTTTCTTAATGCCTTCGCTATTAATAGTACTAATACCATTACTAACTTCATTAATACCTTGATCTAAAGTATCAATTCCATTATATAATGTAGTTAAACTATTTTTAATAGTACTAACTGAAGCATCTCTAACAGAATTAGAAACATTCTTAGAAACTTCTGGAACAACACTATCTACTACTCCTAAAGCTGTTTCTAAAGAAGTACTAGCAGCTACACTCTTAGTAACATTTTCTAAAATACTTGGTAAACTAGTATTAACTGTATTACCAATACTATCTGCAGTAAGTAAAATATATTTATAAGTAACATCATTTTGAATATTATTACAACTTAATTTTTCTTCATCACTCATATCTAATCCATTTACTAATTTAGCTTTACCAGTTTCACATTTAATAGTATCTTCCTTCATATAAGTCATTAAATAATTAGTTGCAACATCTTCTGTACTCTTAGTAATACTATCTTTAAGTGTTGTATCTTTACTTACTTCTTCACTAACTTTTTCCCAAGCTTTAGAAGAAATAGCACTTAAATATTCTTTAGTATATTTACTTCTAACTAAATCTTTAGTACTATTTGTAATATAATTAATTTCTTCATCACTAAGTACATTTTTATTATTATTTTTACTTAAATCATTTATACTTTCTTTTAATGAACTTTTAATTGTATCACTACCAGTAACTAACTTTTTAGCCCCATCATCTAATAAATCCATCTTTTCTTGTATTAAATTAACACTATCATAAATAGTATCTAATTTATCAAATACTTTTAAATCATCTTTAGATAATAATTTAGAACTAACTACAGAATACATTGTAGGTAAACTAAATTTAGTAGTATCATAACTAATCTTTATTTCATCTAATCCTTTTAATTCTTTTAAACCTAAACTTTCATATAATCCAGGACTACTAATACCCATAACTAAATTATTAACACCAGTATTATTAACTTTACCATTATTTATAGTAATATTACTATTATAATTACCATCAATACTAGTACCCATAAATACTACAAATGGTGTATATAAAGTTTCATTCTTACCATTAATTTTAACTATACTTCTTTTATTATTAATATATTTTATATTAATTTCAACTTTACCTTTTTTACCAAGCATTTCTTCTGGAGTCATAACTTTACCATCAAGTTTATAAATAACTTTAACATTTACAGGCATATTCATTTTATATGTTCCTTCATAAATAATATCTGTACCCACTCCATTCCAAGTAACTTTATTATTTACTACATTAAATGTTTCATCACCACTAATATTTAATATATCACTTAATACTGAATTATCACTTATAATACCATTTTTATTATTTTTAATATTTTCAGTAACTATAACACTCTTTTCACTTCCATCACTATTAAGTTTTCCATAAACAGTTTCATTTTTAGTAAGAGCAGAAACACTAACAGTATTTAAAACAAGTAACAATGCTACTGCACTTTCAACTATTTTCTTTTTATTATTTTTTTTCATTTTCAAACCCATTCCTTTCGTACTTTTCATAATTACACCATCAAATAGTAATAATATTGAAGGCAACACTGTAATAACAACAAGCATACTTACTATTGCACCTCTTGAAATTAAAGTACATAAACTTCCAACCATTTCAAGTTTAGAATAAACACCAACTCCAAATGTAGCAGCAAAGAAACACAAACCACTAACAAGTATTGAGTGTCCATTTTTATTAAGTGCTTTTATCATCGCATCTTTCTTATTAATTCCTTCTTTTCTAAAACTCAAATAAGTTGTAGTAAGAAGTATTGCATAATCTATTGTAGCACCAAGTTGAATTGTACCAAGTACTATCGGAGCTACAAATGGAAGTACCACACCCCCAAAATAAGAAATACTCATATTTATAAATATCGCTGATTCTATACCCATAATAAGAAGTATTGGCAAAGAAACACTTTTTAAAACTAATAAAATAACAATAAGTACACATATAATTGATGAATAATTAACATTCTTAAAGTCTGCATCACTTATATTAATTAAATCTTTCATTAATGGTCCTTCACCAGCAACAATATTATTTTTATCATATTTTTTAACTATATCATTAACGGTATCAATTTGATCATTTAACTCATCGCTAGCAACTTCATATAATGAATTAACTAAAACAATTTCATATTTATCAGATTTAATCATTTTAACTAAATTTTCATCTAACATATTTTCAGTAATACCAAGTTTTTTTAATTCTGAAAAAGAAAGAACAAAATCTATACCATCTACATCTTTAATTTCCAAAATCATATTATTAACATCATTATTTTTAACATCACTACTTACTAATATAATCTCTGGACTTACTATATTAAATTTATCTTTTAACACTTTATTACTACTAATACTTTCTAAAGTTTCAGGAAGCGATGTATCTATTTTATAGTATACTTCTACATTTTTATAACCCAAATAAGCTGGTACTAATAACATTAGATATATTATAAATATCAAAACATGATGATTAACAATAAATTCATTAAACTTATTAAATGTAAGTTTTATACTCTTCTTTTTAGTTTTATCTATTAATTTATCAAATGTAAGAAGTAGACTTGGGAATATTGTAAGTACACCAACAACACCAATAAGTACTCCCTTAGCCATTACAATACCTAAATCTTTTCCTAGAGTTAATTCCATAGTACATAGTACTAAGAACCCTACTATAGTAGTAAGACTACTTCCAAGTACAGATGAGAATGTTTCTCTAATGGCTTCACTCATCGCTTCATTTTTATCTTTATATTCTTCTTTTTTCTTTTCATATGAATGATATAAGAATATAGAAAAATCGGTAGTAACACCAAGTTGCAATACTGCAACTAGGGCTTTAGTTATATAACTAATACTTCCTAAAAACATATTAGTACCTAAATTAATCAATATAGCAATACCAATATTTAAAAGAAGTAATACTGGAACTACATAACTATTTAATGACACCTCCAATACCAATAAGCATAATACTACTGCTATAACAATATAAATAGCAATTTCTTTTTCACTAAGTTCCATAGTATCAAGTACCATACTACTCATACCACCTAACTTAACATTATCACTACTTAAATTTCTTATCTCTCTAACAGCATCAATAGTAGTTTCACTTGAAGTACCATCATTAAATGTTATAAAAAGTAAATCAGTATTATCTTTATTTAAATACTCTCTCACCTCCCTAGGTACCATTTCGACAGGAATGCTTGTACCTAGTACATCGTACAAGGACATAACCTCATTTACACCATCTACATCCTTAATCTTACTTTCTAATTTTAATATTTCTTTACTATTTAAATCTTTTACTACTGCAATAGAATAACTACCCATATTAAAATCATTTGTAAGTATATCTTGACCTTTAATGGTTTCAATATCACTTGGTAAATAAACAAGTATATCATAATTAATTTTAGTAAGTTTCATTCCTATAAAAGAAACTACTAATAATATACCAGTTACTATTAAAATGATATTTTTATTTTTACAAATTTTATCGGCAAATTTCTTCATATTATCCTCCATTCGCTAAAATATTTTATTACTATATTTGCCACTTTAACACACTCATAAATAATAATTTGTTTGATATCCAACATTTTGTGAGTTATGTATTAATAATTTCAAACATTTTTTGTTTTATCTTTACTTTTGTTGGAAAACTAACTATAATTTACTCAAAAGGGAGGCATTGATATGTCTAAAAATGATTTAAGAGTTATTAAAACAAAAAAAGTTTTATATGAAACTCTAATAGAACTTATGAAAGAAAAAACTTTTGAAGAAATAAAGGTATCCGATATTTGTTCAAAAGCTTTAATTAACCGTTCAACATTTTATGCACACTATGAAGATAAATATGAACTTTTAGTAGAAGTAATAAATAATTTAAAAGAAGAATTTGAAAGAGAACTTAATAAAAATAATTCAAATACTACTATTAAAGAATATTATATTAATCTTATTAGTTTATTTCTTGATCATATTGAAAGTAAGAAAGATATTTATAGTTCAATACTTATAAATAATAGAAATAGTATTATGATGGATATATTACTAAGTGTTATAAATGAAGATATATTAAAAACAATAAAAACAAATGAATTAAACACAGTAGTACCATCTGATATTATTGCAAAATTCTATCTAGGTGGAGTATTTAATGTAGGAATAGAAGCATTAAGAACAAATAATTTATACTCTAAAGAAGAATTAATTAAATATCTTGAAAATTTAATACCAGATTATACTTACAAAAATTAATCACTATCCTTTTTCTCCTCGCTATCCACAGTGAGGATTTTTTTTAAGTTATTAATAACATCATAAGTTCCACCAGTAAAAAGACCAACACCAATTAAAACTAAATTGATATCTTTAGTAAATAAATAGTATATTAGAGTACTAATTAAACCAACACATAAATTTTGAATAGGTATTATTTTGTTATTAATTTTTTTACACTTTTTACTACATAAGCCAAGAAAAAATGTAACAAAAATCGTAACTATTTGAAAAATAATTTCTAAAATAATTTTCACCCCTACTATAACATATGTAAAAGAAAATTATTAACATATAATATTAACCCAAAATAAAAGAGCAATTGCCCTTTTACTCTTAGCTCGGGAGAACTAATCTATTTTAACGTCTTCGTTGACGATTAAATAATTTATTTTACTAATATATAAGGAGCAGCCTTACTCCCATCCCCAGAGGATACATATACATCAGCCCCTAGATACAAGACTGGACGAGCCGCTTCCCCATCATACGCATAACTGCTGAGCACATACCCGGCAGTATGCACATAATGCGCATGAGAAGCAAGGCTAGAACGCTGAATATTTGTCCATTCAAATCCTTGTCCATATAACCAATTGTTTAAGGTATGGGTTGCATTATTATATGAAGAAAGATTTTTGCTATGCGATGCACTTGTAGCATATCCATAATCACTTGCACTCATTAGTCCTACATAATTGTATATTGTTTGAGTAGCCTTTTCTGTTCCATATATTGTACTTGCTGTTGTATCATAATTACTTGCTCCTGTATTCCAATATACTTTCTTTATCATACTACCATAATAATCTGCTCCGTTTATTCCTATTTCTGTATAATCACATTTTGCTTTTGCTCTTGTTTGCTTTCCATAACATCCTATTGTATTTGTTCCATCTTTTTTACCAAAGTAATATTCATTTAACAAACTATACAAAGTATTACTTCCCCATGCTCCTGTATATCCTGATGACTTTGCATCATATGCAAGTCCTCCAATTGATTCATTTCTTATTATCTTTACTAAATTCTCTGTTGTTCCACTTGAATCTACTTTTGTTGGTATTACTCCAATTATTCTCCACAACTCATTATTAAACCATATATAGTTATTTGGGTCTTGTCCTTCATATCTAAATCCAGCATCCCCCTCATTAACTATACTTCCTTTTCCAGATGTTCCAACTGTGGATGCTACTACACTCAATAAATCACTACTACTTACAGTTGTGAAATCAACATTACAACTTACTTTTCCCGTAATATCCTCTACAGTAAATTTCCACTTGTTTTCATCTTCAAAATATAAATAATTCCCTTTACCATTTTTACAATCAATTTTAACTTTATATTTACCATCATTCGGAAAAGAAGTTACTTCTTCTCCATCTTTTGTCATAGCAAAAAGTATTCCATCTTGCATAAATGTTTTATTACTATCTTTATTTTGTAAAGCAAAATAAGAAAGTAATAAAATTATTAATAAAGACACAATTACAACACCATATTTTTTCATATTACACACCTTTCTATACAATTGATTAATTTAACTTTAATATAATAATTACTATATTTATTATCATCAAATTCATAAATTTCTTCTATATCCAGATTATTTAATATTAATTTATTTATATGTATGTCGTTTAAATTAAACATATTTAATATATCTTTATCCTCATTAAAACTATATATTTTATCTTTTTTTAAAATTAATATTAAATAATCTGGATATACCTCTTTTAATACATTATATCCTTCTTTCATATTACATCACTTTCTAATATTAGCCCGAAAATTAAGTCCTTAGACTTAATTCAACTAATATGACTTTAAGAGTTTCCACTAAGGATAATTTATGTCCTTTTATGCTTATATTTATAAATCATTTGATAACTTATAAACTCAAAACATAAATGGTCTACAAAGAACTGCATTCCCATTATACGCATTATTGTTATTCACATTCCCATTATTATTCACATTAAGCGCATTATTAGCATTGCTAGAATTCTGAAATTTTTAAAAATTACCCTACAACCAATAATAATCTATTAATTCTTTAATATATTTTTTATTAACATATTTATAACTATTTTTATAAGTCTCAATACTACTAAACATACTTTTTAAAGTAATAATATTATTTTTATATAAATATTTAGTTCTTTTTATTCCTTTTTGCACTACTAGATAATCTAACAATAGTCTTTTTATTTTTAACTGAAAACTTCTATCCTAAAAAATTAACTCCAACACTACTTTTCATAATCATAGTTTTATCCAAATTAATTTGAAGTTTATATTCTTTATTTAATTTTTCTTCAGTTATTTTTAAACACTTTTTCAAATAATCAATATCATTATGCATAATAACATAATCATCCATATAATTAATATATCTTAATTTCAAATTATGTCTTATAAAATGCTGTAAATTACTCAAATAAAATATTGCTAAAAATTGACTAGTCATATTACCTATAGTTAAACCTTTTTTATATTCATATTTAGGTAACTCTATATCTAACTTTTTTTCATAACTTTCTATTACCTTATTAACATAACTATAATTTGTACTATAAACAATATTTTTAACTAAATTAAATTCTTCTTCTCCTAACTCATTTTTTATATTACTAAGTAATATATCCTGATCAATATTATAAAAATATTTTTTAATATCTAACTTCAAAAAATAAAAATTATTATATTTCTTAAAATATTCTATATCTTTCTTAAGATAATGAATAGCATAACTACTACCCATACCTTTTCTAGTCGACGTATTTCTATCACTCAAATATTTTTCTAACTTGGGAAGTAAAATAAATCTAGCTACATAATGATTAATTATTTTATCATATATATTTTGACTCATAATAACTCTAACTTTAAAGTTTATAAATCAAAAATATATTATATTTTCCTCCTTTATAATCACCTCTTTCTAAAATATTTTTTATATCTACCAAATACTCAAATTTATTCTTTTCAAATTCTAATATCTTTCTTTTATTTTTTACATTTTTTCTTATTTCTTCTTCATATATAACTTTTAAATCTCTTAACTTAACTATCATTTTAAATTATTAATCCACCCAGTTATCATTTTATTTATTTGAATTAAATCTTCTCCAAGTAAATACAAACTCTTATCACTAATATATTTTTTACAAAATAATCTATCTAACATAAAATCTAAATATGCAATACATGATTTAATCTTTTTAAAATAATAATCTATATTATTATTTTTTTCATAACTACATTCAAATAATAATATTAATAATTCATTACTTATTTGCTTACATTTATCCTTATAATAATAATCTCTTCTTGGAACATTTTCTAAAGAATTATCAAATCTATTCAAAAATGTTTTATAAACATTTTTCAAGTATCCTAAGTATTTCTTCTAATTGTTCATCGGATGAATCTTTAATCTTTTGAACTATTAAATCTATTCTATTTTTTTTATCAATCACTAATAAAGCCTTTTCTAAATAAGAATCTTACATATTATTATTTCTAAAATCATGTATAATAGGCTCTTTATCTTTAAAAACGATTTGATATGAAATTTTATTTTGACCTAATCCACGTATAATTTTATTAATTGCATTATCTGGAAATCCTCCCTTAGATTTAGGAAGAACTTTATAACCAAACAAAATATTCATAATATAAGCATCATAACCATAATAATTATAAAATTTTCCTTCATTTTTTATTATAAGAAGATAATTTTTTATACCCTCCCCCCGGTACAGATTTTTTAAAATTTAATTTAAACATACTTTTTCTTTCCTTTCTATATTTTCATTGAAATAACATATGGAGCAGCCTTACTCCCATCCCCAGAGGATACATATATATCAGCCCATAGATATAGGACTGGACGAACTGCATGCCCATAAGACGCATTATAGGCTTCCACACGCCCGTAATCACTCACATGAAGTGCAGCATAAGCAAGGCTAGAAAACTGAATATTTGTCCATTCATATCCTTGTCCATATAACCAATTGTTTAATGTATGGGTTGCATTATCATAAGAAAAAAGATTTGTGCTATGTGATGCACTTGTAGCATATCCATAATCACTTAAACTCATTAGTCCTACATAATTGTATATTGTTTGAGTAGCCTTTTCTGTTCCATATATTGTACTTGCTGTTGCATCTTTTGTACTTGCTCCTGTATTCCAATATACTTTTTTTATCATACTGCCATAATAATCTGCTCCATTTATTCCTATTTCTGTAT
>CAKOMS010000025.1 GCA_934096735.1 uncultured Bacilli bacterium
TTATTACCAAAACTCTTAATCCCTAAAAATAAAGTTGTAATCTCTATTCCAAGAAGGAGTGCAAGCACCCCCCCCCCGGAAGTCTATTTTTTTCATTTTATCAACCTCCGAGTAAGTAAGTCTTTTTTCTTACTTATTTTCTATCTTTCTATAAAAATCATACTATAAAATTTATTTTTATTCAAGTATGTAAAAAACACTTCCTAATGTGAAAGTGTTTTAATCAATAATTTCTTTTAAGTTACATCTTATAGTAACTCTATTCATACTATCTTTTGTACATGTATATAATGTTAAATCAAAATCAGATGAAATCATTTCTTCTATATCAGTAGGTTTTAATACTTCTTTTAATTCTACTTCATATATGTATTTTTTATTGTTATTATCCACAAATATTATTTCATCTTTACTCTTTAATTTATAAAGATTACCAAAGTGATGAGAATATGAGTGTCCACATATTACTACATTATTTGATAAAAATGAACCTGAATACAAAGAGGGAGAAGTCTTTAGAGACTTTTGTGTATAACTCTCTGTTATAGGTAATTCTAAATCTAATGAAGGTATTATTAATTCTCCTATATAGGTTGAGTCATTAATTACTATTTTATCATTATTTTTTTCTTCTTTTTCTTTTTGTAATAATTCTAATGTTTTATCACAATTTATTTTTGAATTATATACTTCATATTCAAAATATATTAAAGATAAAAATGATATAAATAATAATATTATTCCTAGAGAAAAGAATATATTTATTAATCTATTTGATTTTTTCATTTTTCTTTAAATATATAGCAATTGTTATAAAAGTTAAACCTAAAAATGCAGTTACAACAGTTATCCAAGTATTTTGACCAGTTTGTACTAAAGTACTTGTATTAGTAATAATAAATGTAGTACCTTCATAATCATATGTTGCAGTATAACCTTTTGGAATATTTAATTCTTCTACTTTATAATTATCACTTTTAGGAAGATTATTCCAAGTATAAGTCCAATTATTTGACTTATTTAGTACTACTTTACTTATTTCTTTATCTTCTTTTAAAAGTACTACTTCAATACTTTCTGGAATAGATGTATTAGATACATTACTATTTTTTGTATTCCAAATCTTTTTTACTGTATAATCAGATGTTTTAATTATTTCGCTTTTAGGTTTACTAGTTATATCATAAACATATTTATTATTAATATTTTTTGGTATCATAATTAAGTATGGATCAAAGTTACTAAAACCTTCTACTGTATTAGTTTCTTTTACTAAATATAATCCTAAAGATAAATTATTAAACTTTGTTGTACCAAGTTCATTAGTTATCTTTTTAATACCATTTATATTACCATTAAAACATTTTAATATATTATTTGTTAAATCTTTATCATCTAAATTTGTTAAAGATGCATCACATTTATTAAAGCTTTCTGTATAATTATAAGCAAAGTGATTATTTTCTTCGCTTAAATTCGCAACTTTATAAAGTGAAATTTCTGCTCCTTTTATAACATTACCTTCATCACTACTTTTTAATGTAATTTCTACACTACCTAATTTATTAAAATCTACTGTATTACTTTTGGCTAATACATTTATATTTATATTAAATAATGTAATTACTAGTAGTAATAATTTTATTACTCTTTTCATTTTTTTACCTCCTTAGATTTATATTTGTTTGGATAAATAAATTCATTATATTTATTAATATCATCTTTTTTTATAGGTTTAATAAGTAATATAATTAATAATAAAAATATTATTGGAGTAGATACTAGTGGAAGCACTATAAGTTTGTTTATTTTAAATGATTCAGTAGTTATATACTCTTTTTTATCTTCTTTTGTAACTCTTACTCCTCTAACTAATAATCTATGTGTATTTATACCATATGGAGTACATGTTAGAAGTGTTACATAATCTTTTCCTTTAGTTATTTTTAGTTCATTTATTTCACTAGGTTTTACTACTGAAATTTTATCTACTTTATAAACTAAAACTTCATCTAAAACTATTATTTTAAATGTGTCTCCTATTTCTAATTTATCTAAATCAGAAAATAGTTTTGCAGATGGAAGACCACGATGAGCTGATAAAATACTATGTGTACTTTCTCCTCCAATTGGAAGTGATGAACCTTTTAAATGTCCTACACTACTTGCAAGTACTTTGTTTGATGTACCATGATATATAGGTAGTTCTACTTTTATTTTATCTATTACTAAATAACCCATCATACCATCATTATTAATATTTAATAATTTATTATAATTTTGTATACTTTTATAATTTATAAGTGGTTCTTCTATTTTATTTAATTTTTTATTATATTTATCTGCAAATATTTTTTCTTCTTCATATTTACTATTATCAATACTTTTTAATATTTCTTCATAATTACTTATTATACGAGTTTTATTTTTTTCATTATATAAATTACTAATAGTAGGATAAAAAAGGATTAAAAGACCGATAAAAAACATTAGTAACATAATTATTGTTACGTTTTGTTTCCTCATTTTCTTACCTCCTTTTTTATCTAATTAATTTTAAGCTGACTATAAAATTATATATTTTCTTTATATAATCTTAATTTAGTAACTAGTAGTAATCCAAAACCAATTACTAAAATACTTCCACATGTAATAAATAATGCAGTACCAATACCCCCTGTTTCTGGTAATTCAGTTCCTGTATAGTTTATTACAGATATACTTACTCTTTCATAAGTATCATTTTCAAAACCATTTATTTTAATTTTTTCTGGACTAGTTAATTTATTGTATCCAACTGGATTTGTAATTTCTTCTAGTAAATAAGAATCTCTATCTAGTCCTTCAATAGTTGCACTTCCTGCTTTAATTAAAACACCAGTTTCACCATCTACTGCAACACGGTAAATGTTATTTACAGCATCTTTTAATACAACTTTAATTTCATTTCCTGATTTATCTTCTAATTTAAATTCTGCTCCATCTAATAAAGTATTTTCTTTATTAGTTTTCTTTAAATCAAAAGCATATGTATAAGTTACTGTTGAATCTTTTTCAGTTTTGTTATTATCTCCATATTTTAAATATGTTTCATTAGGATTTCCATTTCCTTCAACAACTGCATCTTTATTTAATGTAGCATTATAATATACTACTAATTTTGTGCTATTAGGTTGTAATGCTATAAAGTCATTTTTAAATGTTACAGTAAATGTGTAATCATTAGTGCTAGTAGTATTTACATTGTAATTTGATGCATCTACTAAAGTTTTAGTATTATCTTTTTCAATATATACTTTAAATGAATCTTTTTGTAAAGTTAGTCCATTACTAAGTAAGTCATATAATACATAATTTTTATAACCTGCTCCAGTTGTAATAGTTGATCTAAATTCTACTGTATCACTAATAGTAGCATCATTAACTTTACCAAATCCACCAGTTGAATCTTCTTTAACTTCTTTTTTTAGTTTTGGTATTACTGTATTTTTTTCAACTATTGTAGCATTTGGATTAGTAGTAGTTAAGTTACATAAAGATCCTAAAGAAGAATCTACTAAATAGTAACCTAAATCTAAATTATCAAATACTACTTGTGTAGATGTAGCAGTAGCTTTCTTTGTTTCAGAAATTCCATTATCATTTGCATATTTTAATGCTATTTCAGAAAATTCCTTAGCACTAGCTCCTTCTTTCCATACATAATAGTCATCCCCATTTTCATGTTGTACAGTTAAGTATTTTCCACCGAAATTTGCATCATTTAAGAAGCTTTTCCAGTTAGAATTTGCTCTATAGATATAGTGATTATTTACTTTATCATATGTCTCTAGTTCTAATACTTTATAAATTTTGTAAGTTTCATTTACTATTGTACTATTAATAGTAATTGAACCTTTTGTTGTACCAGCATTTACATTTACAATACTAAAAATTGAAACTAGAAATACTAATACATAACTAATTATTTTTTTCATTTTTTTCCTTTCTTTATTACATTAATGTTTTATATTAGTCAGCTTTTCTTTTTAAAACATTAACTATTATATAAATAACTGGACTAACTATAAATAGTGAGCCAATTATTAACAAAATTAACATACTGCTACTTCCAGTATTTGGCATAATATCTGTAGAAGTATTAACTACTGTAATATTTAAATTATTTATAAGTTCAAATACTTCTAAACTCTCATCATTATATTTAAATTCTTCTGAATCATTTTTTATATATTTAACAATAAATCCATCTTTGTTAAGTTCTTTTATAGTTATTTTTGTTCCTTTAGGTAAATCTTTAATTAATAATTCTTCATTATTTTTCAAACTAAAATTAACTTTACCTTCTTCATTAAATGTTAATTCTAAATCATCTTTATTTGTTTTATATGTACCTTTTAAAGGACTATTATTATAAATACCAGTAAGTTCAAAATTAAATGTTTTATTTGTTGTTACTCCATTTACTTTCTTTTTAATTAGTAAATTCGTATTTATATATTCATTAATTATAGTGCTATCTTTTGCATCACTTAAAGTATTTCCATAACTTACTACTACTTTATATGTATCACTTGTAATATTGTGAAATCCATCTGATGATGACTCCATTAGTTTGTAAGTATGTCCTGATGGTATCTTATCAAATGATACAATACCTTTTTCATTAGATACACTAGTTAATGTAAAGTTTTCATCCATATGTTTTCTTTCATCTTTACAAATACAATTATTAATATCATGTACTAATTTAAATGTGGTTCCTTTAAGTGGTGTATTAAAATAATTTGATACTTTATTAAATTTAAGTTCTCCAAGATAACCTTCTACTCTAGGTATTTCAAATTTTAATGTTTTTTCATCACTTCTTTTTGTAATACCATCAACTGTTTCAAGTACTAAATATTTTAAATAAGTTTCACCATTAGTTTTAATTTCTTCTCCAACTTTGAATTGTTCTTTTTCATTTTCAAGTCTTACTCTATATTTTATTTTATAATTATAATAAGTTATATTGTTTTCTTTTGTTTCTGTATAAAGTGAATTTTTTAAATCCCATTCGATTGAATTATTATCTTTATTAAATTTTGCAGTATTACTTGCTGAATTTTCACCTTTTACAAGTGAATCATATAATTTATTATTTGAATCATTATACATTCCAACAAACTCAATAACATTATATTCATTTATAGAACCCATTGGGTCAGTTGCTACCCAAGATGCTTCTGAAATTTCTTTGTTTAATTTTTTTATATTTTCAAAAATTTTATTGTAAGCTATATCTAGGGCTGTTTTATTATTAGAATCGAAATAATACCCACTTCCAGATCCAATATATGATTCAAGCCATTTTGTATATATACTTGGATCATTATATTGCTTTTTTACTTGATTATTTGTTAGTGCATCTTTGGAAGGTTTCTTTACTCCTGGAAGTACTGCATAATATCTATAACCTCTGTCTTTATATGGACTAGTGCTACCATAATACTTTTTATTATTTGCTTCAGTGTCAGTATCAACTGTTTGCTTTAATTCAGTACCATATGGATTTTTTTCATATTGCAAATGATATAAAGTATAATCAGTCATTTTTGATACACCAATACCAATTGAATATATTAATACTTTATCTTCTGTTTTAATTTTGTAGGCAAGTTCTTCTGCTCTTCTTGCACCCATATCACTGTAGTTTGTACCTTTTACGGCTGCATTTCTTTCATGATTATAAAAATTACTATTACTTGATGTATATGGATAATATCCTTTATATCCTTCTTTTGTAGTACTATAAGTTGTTGGCATACCATCTGTTAAAAATATAATGTATTTATTTGATATACCGGTTTCATTTTTTAACATTTTTCTTGCTCTTGCAAGTCCTGCTTCCATATTTGTATAGTACTCTGTTTCAGGTTTAACTGATTCATCAATCGCATTAACTTTATTAATTAAATTCTTTTTTTGATCTTCTGTTTTGCATTCAGTTAATCCAAATACTTGGTTTGAATTACTATTAAATGTTACAAAACCTATTTTTCTATCAACTGAAGTATTTTCTGAAAAACTTTGAAATTTTTCTATAAAATTACTAGCAGATTCTTTAGCTCCTTTATATCTTGTAGTAGTACCATCATAACTTCTTCTCATAGTGTTTGATACGTCCATTACTATTACTACTGCTAAAGATTGTTCTTTAATTATTTCTTCTATTTTACTTTGCGTTTTTACAGTTAATGTTATATCAAAATAATTTTCAATACCGCTTTCTTTAATAGTTTTTGATATTTCAATATTATCTTCTTCATTTTTTGTTGTACCTCCAACATATGAAGTTTGTTTATCTTTTACAACTTTTGCAAAAGAAGTTTCACCATATGAAAATATGATTAATGCTAACATTAAAAATGCTACCAACTTTTTAAATTTTTTCATCAAAACCCTCCTAATAAAAACCTTTAAATACTACCAATTTTTTTTATTGGCCATACCCTAAAAATTACTTTTCCTATTATATCTTCTTTTTTTATATAACCTATTTCTTCATTTCTTGAATCTATTATTTTATCTCTTTCGTCACTTAATACAAATACTCTTTCACTTGGCACTTGAACTGGAAAATCAATTGTATTGTTTCCTTTTATACTTTCAGAAACATAGTTTTCTTTAAGTTTTTCTCCATTTACAAAAACATTTCCATTTATATCAATATTTATCCAATCACCACTAAGTCCTATTACCCTTTTTATTAATATTTTGTTACCATGATAAAATGCGATGACATCTCCTCTTTTTATGTTACTATATTTTAGTGTTAAAACTATTTCTTTATTATTAACAGTTGGTTTCATAGTTCCGTCATTAACTTCTAATACCGGCATGAAAAGTGTCACAATAATTGATGATGCTGCTAAAATAAAAATCAAAATATAAATTGTACTTTTAAGTACTCTATTAAAACTATTTTTGTATTTTTCTCTATGAAGTTCTTTTTCTATATCTTCTTTGCTTAAATCTTCAAGTTCTAATTTTTTCTTTTTATTTTTAAATTTTAACCAATTTATTTTTTTCATGCGCTATTTTTCACTTTCTTAACATTCTTTTTAGGAGCAACACGAACTAAAACTGTTTTTGGTTTACTAGATTCTTTTTTTATTTTTTTGACTTTTTCTTCTACTTCTTTAATTTTTTCTTTACATTTTTCCTCAGTTTCTTTTATAATTCTATTTTTTTCTTGTAAACACTCTTTTTTTGTGTCTGCTTCAAATTTTTTACAATTTAATTTTATATTTTCATAATAAGCATCGATTGATTCCTGAGCTTTTTCAAAAATATTATTTAATTTTAATGATGCTTCTGCTATGGAACCGGATTCTTTAATTTTTATTCTTTTATTTTCTAATTCTTTCTTTGTTTTTTCTAGTTCTTTTTCTAATTCTTCAATTCTTTTGGCTTGTTTTAACATTAATTCTAATAAATCTTTACGATTAATTTTTCTCAGTTCTTGCTTTTCCATAACAACCTCCAGTAATTTAGACTTCTTTTCCTTGGCTATTTATATTAAATTTTTTGTCGAAATTTGTCAACTCATTTTAACTAAATGTTGCTCTTTTCAAACAAATTCTCTATTAATTATATGCTTTTTCTATTAAATATTGATTTTAAATATTATTTTTGTTATATTTGCTTTGGTGATGTAAATTATGAATATTAATAAAGAAATAGTAAATTACATTCAGGAAAATGTGTTTCCAAGTTATGAAAAAAATGATGCCGGACATGGAATAGATCATATAAAATATGTTATAAATAGAAGTTTAAAGTTTGCAAAAAATATTGAAGATATTAATTATGATATGATATATGTAATTGCGGCTTATCATGATATTGGACACTATATTGATGCTAAAAATCATGAAATTGTTTCTGCTCAAATACTTCTTAAAGATAAATGGTTAGAAAATTATTTTACTAAAGATGAGATAAATATTATGGCTGAAGCTATTGAAGATCACAGAGCTAGTTTAGAGTATGAACCAAGAAGTATATATGGTAAGATTATTTCTTCTGCAGATAGAAATACTTCTTTGGAACTTCCACTTAAAAGAACTTATACTTATAGATTAAAGCATAGTCCTAATAGTACATTAGATGAAATTATTGAAGAATCTAGACTACATTTAATTGATAAATTTGGTGATGAAGGATATGCCAATGAAAAAATGTATTTTGAAGATAAAGAATATGATAATTTCTTAAAAGAAATACGAAAACTATGTAGTGATAAAGAATTATTTAGAAAGAAATATATTGAAATTAATGAAATTAAATAAGGCAGGAAATGTCTTTTTTTATGGCACGATAATTTGTCAAATCAAGTGCAACATTCATATAAATACTCATTAAATAATTCTTGTGGTGTTTTATAATTAATG
>CAKOMS010000026.1 GCA_934096735.1 uncultured Bacilli bacterium
TAACTTTATCAATATTACTTAAATTATTATACATATCTATTAAATCAAAAACCTTTTTAGTATTATTATCTAACAATATATTATACCTCATTTCTTTGTTTATGCTTTTAAAATCAACTTAAATTTTGAATAAAAGTTTTAATTTAAAATTTTATTTTTTAGAAAAATCAAAAATCTAAAATATTGATTTTTCCCTTATTTTATGGGTTATAAGCAAACTAACTTAATTACTACCTGTGTCTATACTATATTCAACCAACTCTTTGTTTCATACCTCCGGATAAACTTTTAGGATAATTATTTTTAAATTCAACTAAATTATAATAATTTAATAAATAATCAATATATTCTAATCTTTCTTTACTAACATTTTTTTGGATTTTTAATCCAAGTAAAATATTATCGTATATAGTAAGCCAAGGAAATAAAGCATCACTTTGTAACATGTATGCTTTTTTTAAATTGTCTTTTTCTTTTATAATACCAGAAGATTTACTTTCTAAATTAGAAATTATAGAAAGAATAGTAGACTTTCCACATCCAGAAGGCCCCACTATAGAAATTATCTCACCTTCATTTAATTCTAAATTAAAATTTTTAATAGCAAATATTTCTCCTTCTTTAGTATTATATCTTTTCTCTAAATTAACTATTTCTAGTAATTTACTCATATAAATTATTTACCAAATCTTTATAGTAAACATCATTATCAATTATTTTATTTTCTTTAAGTAACTCTACAATAGTATTAAAGAATTTTTCTTCAATAAAAGGATTATCTAACCATACATCAGCATCTTTATAACTTTGAATCATTTCTTCTAGTAAAGATACATCTGTATCACTAAATTGATCTTTTATTACACTAGCAATTTTTTTACTATCATTTTGAAGGGTATATTTTAATCCATCATTAATAGCATTAGTAAAATTTTTAAAAATATCTTTATTATTTTTTATATCATTTTTTCTAGCATAAAATGCAGTATATGGAAATTCATCACTTAAAAGTCCAACACTAGAAAGTACATAACCATTTTTATTTTTTTCAAGTTTAGTTGCAAGAGGTTGAAATAAATTTACATAATCTCCATTTCCTCCAATAAATGCTCCGGATAATTCAGCAAAATCAATAGAGTAGTTAATATTAACTTCATCTTTAGATATACTACTATTTTTTAATGCTCTTAAAAAACTTAAAGCGGGCATACCAGTACTTCTTCCAACTAAGACTTCTTTACCTTTCAAGTCTTCCATTTTAAAATCTTTTTTTCTTCCTAAAATAAATTGTCCATCTCTTTTAGTTAAACCTGAAAATACTTGTAAATAATTTTTTTCTTTACCATTATAAACAAATATTGCAGACTCAGGTCCAGCAAGCCCTATAAGTGTATCTCCAGATAAAACTGAAGCTGCAACATTATCACTACCACTAACTAACATGAGTTCAATTTCAAGTCCGTATTTTTCAAAATAACCATTTTCTAAAGCAACATAAAATGGTGTATAAAAAACACTATGAGTTACTTCTGAAACTTTAATTTTTTCTAATTTCTTTTCTTCATCATTATGGTTTATTTTATTATTCATAAAAAATGCAAATACAACAATTACAATAATTCCACAAATCCAAAGAACAATATTTTTTCTCAAATAAATCTCTCCTTACTATAATAATTTATTCACTGAAGATTAATATTGTCACTAAAAGAAAAAACAATTTAGTTAAAAGAAAAAGCCAAATAACCATTAATTAATTGAAATTTTAAAAAAAGAGTGGTAAACTTATTCTATCACTTAGCCCGTTGGTGAAGCGGTTTAACACACTGCGTTCTCAGCGCAGCATTCACGGGTTCGAACCCCGTACGGGTTACCATTAAATAATTATCCTCTTATAAAGAGGTTTTTTATTTTTAATAAAAAATATTGTAAAAACAAATAATAAATTAACAATAAAATAAACTTAATTATTATTTGTATGATATAATTTCTAATGTAGTGTAGGTGTTTAAATGAAAAAAATAATAACATTTTTAATATTATTAATAATTCCCATAAATATATATGCAATTGAGTTAAGTGAATTATATTCTCCAAATGTACTAATTTATGATTTAACAGATAATGAAATACTTTATAAAAAAAATAGTGATAAAAAAATAAATATTGCAAGTTTAACTAAAATAATGACTACTATAACTGCAATAGAAAAAATTGATGATTTAAATGACACAGTTACATTTAAAGAAGAAATGCTTAGTGGATTGCCAAGTGATGCATCTCTTGCAAACTTAGTAGTTGGAGATAATTACACTTATGAAGATTTACTTTATGCATCAATTTTACCAAGTGGAGCAGATGCAACTCAAGCACTTGCAATATCATTAAGTGGTAGTGTAAGTAAATTTGTAAATGATATGAATGATTTAGCTAAAAAAATCGGATTAAATAACAGTCATTTTGTAAATGTTACTGGTCTTGATATTGAAAATCATTACAGCACTCTAGATGATATTCTAAAATTATTAAAATACTCTTTAAATAATAACTTATTTGAAACAATTTATAAAACAAAAGAACACACCTTAACAACTGGATTACTAGTAGAAAGTACAATAAAAAAATATAATAAATTTATGAATCTTGATACTAGTAGAATAGTAGGAAGTAAAACAGGCAATACAAATATCGCAGGACTTTGTATGTCTCAATTATTTGTAAGTGATAATCATGAAATGATTTCTATTACAACCGGAGCTAAATACGTATGGGGAAATTTTTATAATTTAAAAGATGCTTTAAATATAATCGATTATGTTGATGATAACTATGACGAAGTTACAATTATTCCTAAGGATGAATTAATAAAAAAGATAAAGATAAATAATTCAGAAGAATATAATATATATCCAAGTGAAGATGTAACATACTTTATTGAATTACCTAAAGAAAAAGATAAAATTTCATATAATTATGATGGACTTGAAAATTTAACACACAAAAATAAAAAGAATGATGTAATAGGTAAAATAAATTATTACTATGATGATAATTTAATAAAAAGTGAAGAAGTTAAATTAAATGAAGATATACCAATGACTTTTAATAACATAGTTCAAGAAAATTTAATATTAATTATTATTTTAATAGTTATATTATTTTTAGTAGTAAAAATAATAAAAAAACAAAAAAGAAGAAAAAGAAGAAGAAAAAAAATATGATGACTATTTTCTAGCATCATATTTTTTTCTAAGTTCAGTATTTAAAATAACTTTTCTAAGTCTTATATTATTTGGAGTTATTTCTACAAGTTCATCTTGGTTAATATAATCAAGTGCATACTCTAAAGTAATTGGTCTAGGTCTTTTAAGTACTACAGTTTTATCAGAATAAGCTGCTCTTGTATTAGTAAGTTCTTTTCCTTTAACAACATTTACAGCAAGATCATTATCCCTATTACATTCTCCAACAATCATACCTTCATAAACTTGAGTATTCGGCAATATAAACATAGTACCACGATCTTCTAAAGCACCAAGTGAATAAGCAGTAGCTTTACCAGTTTCACTAGAAACTAAAACTCCTAATTTTCTTTCACCAACATTTAAATCACTTATAGGCATATATTCTTTAAAAGTATGGTTCATAATTCCATAACCTTTAGTTAAAGTCATAAAATTAGTAGAAAATCCAATCAATCCTCTAGAAGGAATAGTATAGTTAATTCTAGTTAAAGAACCAACATGTGTCATATTTTCCATTATAGCACCACGAGCACTTAATTCTTCAATAACACCACCCATATATTCATCATCAACTTCAATTTGTAAATCTTCATATGGTTCACATTTAACTCCATCAATTTCTTTTTGAATAACTTTAGGTTTAGATACTTGTAATTCAAAACCTTCTCTTCTCATATTTTCAATAAGTATTCCTAAATGTAATTCACCTCTACCAGAAACTAAATAATTTTCAGAATCAAGTTGAGATACTTTTAAACTAACATCTTTTTGAGTTTCTTTTAATAGTCTTTCTTCTATTTTTCTACTAGTTAAAAGTTTACCATCTTCCCCAACAAATGGAGAAGTATTAACACCAAAAGTCATTTGTAAAGTAGGTTCATCAATATGAATTACTGGTAATCTATCATGATTATTAACTTCTGTAATAGTTTCTCCAACCATTATATCTTCAAGTCCAGCAAAAGCACAAATTTCACCAGCATCAACTTCATTAGTTTCAACTCTATTTAAAGTATTAAAAGTAAATAGTTTTTGGACTCTAAATTGTTTTTCAGTACCATCTAATCTTAAACAATTAACCATTTGTCCAACTTTTACTTTACCATTAAATACTCTTCCTACAGCAATTCTTCCAACATAATCATTATAATCAAGTAAAGCAGGTTGAAATTGAAAAGTACCATTTTTATCTCCATCTGGAGCTTTAATTTCAGAAACAATTAAATCTAAAATACATTTAAATGATTTCTCTTGAGTACTTAAATCATCACTTAAAGAAGATGTTCCATTTAAAGCACTTGCATATGCAACTTTAAAATCTAGTTGTTCATCAGATGCTCCTAAATCTAAGAACAACTCAAGTACTTCATCTACTACCTCTTTTATTCTTGCAGTTGGTTTATCAACTTTATTTATAACAACAATAGGTTTAACACCAGCATCAATAGCTTTCTTTAAAACGAATTTTGTTTGAGGCATAGGTCCTTCATAAGCATCAACAACAAGAATAACACCATCAACCATATTCATTATTCTTTCTACTTCACCACCAAAATCAGCATGACCTGGAGTATCTAATATATTAATTTTTATACCATTGTACATAATAGAAGTAGTTTTTGCTAATATAGTAATGCCTCTTTCTCTTTCAATAGCATTTGAATCCATAGAAAAATCAGAAGAATCTTGATTTTCTCTAAAAGTACCCACATATTTAATAATACCATCAACTAAAGCAGTTTTACCATGGTCAACGTGAGCAATAATTGCAACATTTCTTAATTCCATTTAAATCACCTTTTTTTTAACTAGGTTATTATAACAAAAAAGTGTTGAAAGGTAAACATAATTAGAATAAATTTTTTGTAAAATAATTGAAAATTTGTGCAAAATAAAAAAAGTATGTTGTTCATTTAAAAAATGTGTGATAAACTTAAACTAGGGTGGAATAGAATGAAGGCAATAAAAGGTTTAAAGCGTGATACACAATTAGTCATTTTATCAGTGTTAGTTCTAACTATCGTTTCGTTGAGAGTTTCTTATTCAGCGTTTTTTTCAGTTAAAACACAATCAAGTATACAAGAAATAACAGCAGGAACATTAGTAGTTTCAGCTGAAGGAACAAATAAGATTACAAATGAATTAATGCCTACAACAAAAGAAGAGATTGAAAGCATTATTAGAGGAACTATGACTACAGGAGATGCTGCAAGCCAATTTATTACTCTTACAGTAAATAATACTGGTAATGTAAAATCAGACTATTCTGTATCTTTATCAAATGATACAATACCTTCTGGAGTTACTGGAGAATTACTATCATTCAATTATCTTTATGTTGCAATTTATGATGTTACAAATAGTACATGGTTACAATTTAAAGATACAAGTAATAATGGTACAACTTATACAACAATTGGATCACTTGCTACAAATAATGTAGCACCTATTATAAAAGATTCAATTGAAACAGGGAACACTGCAAAACAATATAAAGTATATGTTTGGCTATCAGAAGATGTACCTACAAGTGAAATTGGAAAATTAGTATATTTAAAATTAGATGTTAAGAGTGTTGCATCAGATACTGGAGGAACAGATTAACATGAAAAAAAATACAAAAAGTAATAGTTTAAATAAACAAGAATTAATAGCAATAGTTGTACTTTTAATTATTATATTGTTAACTCTTGTACTTATATTTACACAAAGAATTTAAGAAGGGAAGATGAGTTGTGAAAAATATTAATGAGCAAATGGAAAATTTAGAAAACACAAATGCAGAATTAAAAAATAAAAATAGAAGACTTACTATTATATTTATAATAATTATTCTACTATTAATTTTACTTCTTTTATGGTTAGGTAAATTATTATATGGATATATTGATAAAAAGAATAGTTTAAATATCGATTTAAATGGTGATGGCATTTGTGATTTAAATTGTGATACAAATAATGATGGAGTAGCAGATGTAAACATTGATACAAATGGAGATAAACTACCAGATTTAAATATTGATTATAAAAATAATTTAAAGCCATTTTTTAATGTTGATACAGATGGAGATGGAAAGCCAGATTTTAATTTAATAAATCAAGATTTAAATAAAGATGGAAAATGTGATTTAAACTGTGATATAGATGGTGATAACAGACCAGATATTAATATAGATTTAGATGGAGATGGAATACCAGACATTAATATTGATACAGATGGTGATGGTAAAGCTGATTTAAATATTGACACAAATGGAGATGGCAAGTGTGATTTAAACTGTGATACAGATGGAGATAATAAGGCTGATGTAAATGTTGATACAAATAATGATGGTTTACCAGATACAAATATTGATTATAAAGGAGATTTAGATCCTAAATTTAATAAAGATACAGATAATGACGGAAAACCAGATCAAAACTTAATAAATCAAGATAAAAACGGTGATGGTAAATGTGATTTGAATTGTGATACAAATGGAGATAACAGACCAGACACAAATATTGATTTAGATGGAGATGGTAATCCTGATGTTAATAAAGATACAGATGGAGATGGAAAACCAGATACTGATATAGATATAGATGGAGATGGAAAACCAGATATTAATGTTGATACTGACGGAGATGGTAAGGGAGATAAAAACCCAATGAATCAAGATACAGATGGTGACGGTAAATGTGACTTAAACTGTGATACTGATGGAGATGGATTACCAGATATTAATATCGACATAAATGGTGATGGAAAATGTAATTTAAATTGTGATATAGATGGTGATGGAAAGCCAGATACAAATATAGATACAGACAATGATGGCAAATGTAATAAAAAATGTACTAGTAGTAGTAATGCTGGATTAGAAGTTGACAGTGCTACTGGTTCTGATGATTTAGTTTATACAGTTAATATGAAAGATATAAGTGCTAAAGATGTTGAACCAGGATGGAAAGACAGCATGAAATTAAAAGTTGTCAATTATAGTACATTAAAACATACAAAATTTAATATAAAATTAATTGATGTTTATAATAATTTTGAAAATAAAAATGATTTTGTTTACACAATAAAGAAAAATGGAGTTGTAATAAAAAGAGAATCAGTAGTACCTTCAAAAGATACAGTAATTATGATGAATCAATTTATTCAACCTGGAGTAACATCTATTTATGAATTTTCTTTAGAATTTAAAGAAACAGGTAAATTACAAAATGAAAACTCGGGAAAAACTTTTAGAGCAAAAGTAGCAATAGAAGTAGTACAAGAAAATTAATGTTAAATACTTTCGTTATTAAAGCGAAAGTATTTTTTTATATAAAATTACTTGAATTCATACAAATTTTATAGTATCATTTTTATAGAAAAGATAGAAAATAAGTAAGAAGAAAAACTTACTTACTCGGAGGTTGATAAGATGAAAAAAATAGACTTCCGGGGGGGGGGTTGTGAAACTCCTTCTTGGA
>CAKOMS010000027.1 GCA_934096735.1 uncultured Bacilli bacterium
TTATCAACCTCCGAGTAAGTAAGTTTTTCTTCTTACTTATTTTCTATCTTTTCTACTTAAATGATACTATAAAATTAAATATTTTACAATAAAAAAAGAAAACCCTGTTTCAAAAGTCTAAACAACAGGGTTTTAAAAAATAATCTTTTATTGTGTGAGTTTTAGGTTTTAATTTGCTATTTACTAATTATTAACTATATTATCATCCTCCTTACAAGAATAATAATACTTTATTTATATGAAAATTTTGTGTTAGAAAAATGAAAATTACAAGTTTATTTTAAAATAGAATGTCGAACCATGATTAACTTTACTAACAACACCATATTCAAAATTATGTTTATTAAGTATTTCTTTTACTATAGATAATCCTAAACCTGTACTAATAACATTTCTTTGATGATTCTTATCACTCTTATAATATTTATCCCATATATAAGGTATTTCTTCTTTCTTAATACCTTTACCAGTATCAATAATCTCAACTAAATAACTATTATCTTCTTTAGTAACTCTTATAGTAACTAATTTATCTTTACCAGTATAATTAATTGCATTATTTATAAGATTATATATAACTTGATTAATTTTATTTTTATCTGCTACTACTATTGCTTTTTTAGGAAGTTCTAACTTAAATTTATAATTTTCCATTTCTTTAGTAATATCATATCTTTTAATAATCTTCTTAATTTCTTTAACTAAGTCATATTCTTCATAATTATACATACATTCATTAGCCTGTGTCTTAGATAATTCTAAAATATCATTTACAAGTACATTTAATCTATCAACTTCTTCAATAATAATATTCAAGTGTTCATCTCTTTTACTCTTATCATCATAAGAAAAATCTTTAAGCATTTCAGCATAAGCCTTAATCATCGTAAGAGGAGTCTTTAAATCATGACTTACATTAGCCATCAAATCTCTTTTAACTTCATCATTTTTAGTAAGTTCTTTTTGTACTTCTTCAAGTGTATAAGAAAGAGTATCAATTTCTAATAAACCATTCTTAGGAAACTTATTATCATATTTTCCTTCTCCTAAATTTTTAGCTTTCTTAGTAATCTCTTTAATTGGTTTAGTAATACTTCTTGCAATAAATAAACTAACAACACAAGAACATATAATTACAATCAATATAAAATAAACAATTTGAGTCTTAAATATTTTTATAAAATTAGAACCATTAATTAAACTACTATAAATAAAAACATTTTTATTATTTAATTTAAAAGCATATAATATACCATTTGTTTTTCCATTACGACTATTTATTTTATAATATTCACTATAATCATCTGATGAAACAAAATCTTTTATCTTTTTAGTAATATAATTATTATTTGTAAGAGCACATCCAACTTGCATAGTATTATAATTAAATTTAATTAAATTATCATCAACAACACTAATACATACTTCATTTTTATATGCAAGTTCTTCTGCTAAAACAAACACATCTTCTTCATTATTATTAAATTCTTCAACAATATTATTTAAAGTTTTAATTTGATAATTTCTATATAAATAGTTAAAAAATACTATTTCAAATATCCATAATATTAATATAATACTAATATTAAAAGACACTATAAATAATAATGATTTAAATTCAATACTTTTAAATTTATTCTTTATATTCAAATTTATAACCAACACCCCTTACTGTTTTAATCATATTTTTATACTTACCAATATGACTTCTTAACATTTTTACGTGAGTATCAACTGTTCTATCTTCTCCATAAAAATCATATCCCCATATATTATTTAATAGATTCTCTCTAGAAAGTGCAATATTCTTATTTTCAATAAAGTACTTTAACAAATCATACTCTTTAGGAGTTAGATAAACACTTTTACCATCAATAAAAACTTCATGTCCTAAATCATTAATTTTAATTCCTCCTACTTCTAAAGAAACATCATTACTATTTCTTTTAAGTACAGCTTTAACTCTAGCAACTAATTCTTTTGGACTAAAAGGCTTAGTAACATAATCATCTATACCTAGATCAAACCCAATTAATTTATCATATTCTTCGCTTCTAGCAGATAACATTATAAATGGAATATTTTTAACTTTCTTAATCTCTTTACAAGCAGTATAACCATCCATTTTAGGCATCATTATATCCATTATAACTAAATCAACTTGATTATTTAAAGCAACATTTATTGCATCACATCCATCTTTAGCTTCATAAACAATATATCCATCTTTAATTAAATATTCTTTAATAACACTTCTTATTAATTCTTCATCATCCACTACTAAAATATGCATAATAATCACCTATCGAATATAGTATAACATAAATGTGAAAAATAAATGAAAAAATGAAACTTAATTAGTTCCATTTATATATATAGTAATAGATTTAATATTACCTAAATTTGCACCAGCTTGTACACTTTGACCTCCAACAAGTCCAACACTAATATTTGGATTATATAAAGGATCATCAGCTGTAACAAATTTCTTATTAATTTGAATATTATTACTAGTTCCCCATTCTAAAGCATAATTAACACTCTTACCTATAAAAGACTCAACAGTTTTATTTACAACATTTTCTTTTAACCCTTTACCAGCCACACTACTTTCATAACTAATATTTGCATCAAAACTAAATTCTTTAATTACAGTAGGTTTTATAATACCTAAATTTACTTTCATACTTTTTACAATATCATCTAAACTATTTTGATAATATCCTAAAGTAGAACTATAAGTATTATTTCTTTCATTATATATTCTCATATCATATACTTCTAAAAATGTTTTATTAACTATTAAAGGCTCTTTACTAGAAATAACATTCTTTACCATACTCTTTAATATATCATAACTTGATAATATTTGTTCAGTAGTAAGATTAGTAGAGACATTATTACTAACTGAATTAAGTATATCTTTAAAATCAGTCAAAGTATTTAAAGTTAATAATTTTTTTACCATAGCAAGTACAATTTGTTGTTGATGAGCTGCTCTATCTAAATCACTTCTTAAATAAAGTCCTCTACATCTTGCATATGCTAAAGCTTCTTCTCCATTTAAAGTTTGCAATCCAGGATCTAAATAAATAGTATGCTCTCCCCATTGTCTTTTACTATTTTGTTCACAAAACCTTCCACCACAATTAACACCATGATTAATATTTAAATCAGGTTTTTGAACATCTACTTCAATCCCTTTTAATGCATCAACTAAATCAACAACTCCATTAAAATTAATCTTAGAATAATAATCAACATTTATACCAGTAAGATTTTTAATAGTATTAGTAACACAATCTATACCACCAACTGCAGAAGAATTAATTTTATTTTTAGCATTATTTCTACAACTAATTGGTACATATAAATCTCTTGGAATACTAAATATTGTCGCATTAAGTGTTTTAGGATTAAATGTAATAAGCATTAAAGTATCTCCATTAAATGCCGTAGTAGTATCAATTTCATCTAATGTGCTATCAACTCCCATAAGAAGTATAGTAAATGGTTCTTTTAAACTTTTATTACTAGATACATTACTTTTAACATTTTTAATAAGTTTAGAATATTTATAAACTATTTTTGTATCTTCACTTATATTTTCATATAAACTATCATTACTAAAATAACTAACATAATTACTTTGAACAAATATAGCATCTATATTATTATTATAAAGATCATATATCATATCTTCATAATTACTATAATCTACTACTTCTTTTCTAATCTTATTATTTTTAATTATCTCTTTAGCAAGAATATACCCTTCAACATCATTCTTATCATTAATCATTCCAATCTTTTCTATATCAGACTTTTTAGTACTATTTAAACTAATCATATATCCAGTTCTTAATGATTTATCTTTAATAGTAACACCATCTAAACTTCCGTATAAAACATTTATATAATATGTTAAAAGAAATAAAATAATAGATAAAATTAAATTAATAAATATAAGTAATAAATATCTTCCTAATTTCTTTTTTAATATATATTTATAACCTTTTTTTAAAAATAATATAAATAATAAAAATAAAACTACAATAACTATTCCTCTAAAAACATTTTCAATACCAGATAATTTAAGTAAACTAATTGAAAAAAATATACTAGCAACCAAAAAAAGATTTATTCCAATTAAATAAATAATAACGGCAACTTTATTTTTTGAAAATAATCTTTTAATTTTCTTGATCATTAATTTTATTTACTCCTTCATACTTTACAACATATATTTTATTATCATCTTTAATTAAGGTAACTATACCTTCTTTATCATATCCATAATCTTTAATATATTCCCAACTTAAAGTAATAACATAAGCATCATATTCATTATCATTATAACTATAAGTAGATTCTTCTTCATTTATTATATTTATATTCTTAACTTCTGAATATTTCTCTCTATTTTCATCATCAATATTAGTAACATATTTGTATATAGTATCACTTACATTTAATTTAAAATTTTCTCTAGCAGAAGGTACTACATATTCAACTCCCCCAACATCATATTTATTAATCTTATTATCAATTGTAAAAAGATCACTAATAAATAATTTAGATATAATTTGAGCATATTCTTTATAATCTACTTCTTTACTAGAAAGTATTTTTTTTAAATCTTTAAATTCGTCTTTAATAAGATCAGTATCATTTTCATTTAACACATAATCATATCCATCAATACTATCAATACTCTTTACATAACTATTATTGTTATCTACTTTAAAAAAAGAAATTAATAAAATAACAAAGATTAATACTATTAAACATACTATAAAAGTAAGTGTTAATTTATATCTCTTTTTCATATATTACTCTTCTTTCTTTGGTTCAGAAAATAAATTATAACTAATTATTGCATTACCTATCTCTAATACTTTTTCAGCATACAAATGATTTTCGCTTATATAATTTTCATCTAATATTGTACCCTTCTTAAGTATTTTATATTCACCAGTAGAATTATTATAATAAACTAAGTTAGTTAAATAATTACCAGTAGGAAAAACAACTATATTCTTATTTTTAATGTTAAAAATATCATGCCCTAAAGTATATTTATCTTGAATATTTAACATATTATATAAAGTAGGTGCAACATCATACATACCCATTACATTAGTTATTTTACCCTTTAATTTATTTTTTAATTCCTTATTTTTAGTCCACATAATAAGAGGAGTTTTTTTATTTAAATAATGATCATAAGAATCATATGATACATAAGTAGGATCACTTTCATCTTTTAATTCACCAGTAATATAATCATAATTATATAAATAATTCATTTCTTTATAACTAATTTTAGCATCATGATCTCCATAAAATACAAATAAAGTATTATTAAATTTATCACTTTCATTAATGTAATTTATAAAATCTCCTAACGCAGCATCAGCATAATTTGCACTAACTATATATCTACCAATTTCCTTATCACATAAATAACATGTACTTTTATCTTCTCCAGTTACAGAATCTTTATAATAATCAGTCAAATCTAAAGTAAATTCTTTACTAGCTTTAAATGGAGAATGGTTAGATAAAGTTATAATCGTACCAAAATAATTAGTATGTTCACTTTCTATAGTTTCTAACTTTTGAACTGCTTGTTTAAAAAATAATTTATCATTTATTCCAAGACCAATAACATCATTTTCAGGATCAAAAGTAAATGATTCTCTATAATACATATCTTTATATCCTAATTTTGGATGAACATTACTTCTATTCCACATTGAAGCATAATTACCATGCATACTAAACGTATAATAATCTCTATCGTCTAAATGTTTTACTATAGTGTTAAAGGTATTATCAGCATAAGTAACAAAAACTGTTCCACTAGCAGCAGGTAAAAGTCCAGTTAGCATAATGTATTCTGCATCACTAGATGTACCAGTACTTATTTGTGGATAAAAATTACTAAAAAACATTCCTTCTTTAGAAAGTTTCTCTAAATTTGGAGTAACCTTTTCACCATTAAATTTTAAATTCATCAAGAAATTTTGCATACTTTCCATATGTACATATACAATATTATAACCATTAAGAATACCAGTATATTTATTCTTTTGATCATATTTCTCTCTATTCACATCATCAAAATATTCATTAAAATTATTAAGAGCTTCTTCATAACCAAAAAGACTACTTATTTTAGGTTTAATAGTTTGAAATATATCATTAAATTGATACATTATTATTCCAAATCTTTCAACAACATAAACCCTATTCCATTGTTTACTTAAACGACTATAATCAGTTGAAGTTGCAGTAGAAAAAGTGTAAATTAAAAATACAACTCCTACTAACATAGTAGATAAAAACATCTTTTTTCCTTTTTCAATTTTTTCTACTAAATTATAATAATTTGATTTTTTTAAATTACTATGAATATAGTAAAACAAAACTGGTTGTAATATATATATAAAATCAGCAAGTCTTAATTTATCAAATATAGAATCGACTACTGTTTCTGTTTGACTTAGTGTTGTAAGTTCTCCTAAAGACGCAAATGATGCATAAAATGTATAATATATGGAATTGATAAATTCTATAACAGTAAAAATAATTAGCCAAGTAAAAAAATATTTAAACTGATTTTTAGGCTTTACTAAATATCCTATTGAACCAACAATTAAAATAAGACCAATATCACATAAAAGAGGTTTATACAAAAATCCTTTAGATATTGTAATATCTCTTAATATAATCGTTCCACATATTGAAAAAAGCAAATATGTCAAAAATAATCTATTCGTATAAATATATTTAATAACTAAATTGTATATTTTTTTTAAATTCTTATTAATCTTTTTCATTTTATTTCCTCAGTAATAATTATACCAACTTTATTAATTTATATCAATTATTGTTGCAAATTTCTTAATTATTTGATATCATTTATATGCATCAAAAAAATGCAGGTGTAGTACAGAGGTTAGTATGCGACCTTGCCAAGGTTGAGACGGCAGTTCGATTCTGCTCACTTGCTCCATTTGAATACAACTTACGAACCTATTATGGTGTCGTAAGTTTTTTAATGTCTAAAATCTAACCCACTGTTAG
>CAKOMS010000028.1 GCA_934096735.1 uncultured Bacilli bacterium
ATAAAAAAATTGACTAATATTTATTATCTGATAAAATTAAATTAAATGGTGCGGTTGAAATTACAATATAAAAAAAAACCGAAAAAATCGGTTTTTTTTGTTAATCTTTAATTCCTAAGAAATATTTCTTTTTACCTCTTCTTATTACTATTACTTTTCCTTCAAGTAAAGCATTATCATTAATTTCCATATTTTCATCAGTTACTTTATCTCCATTAATTGTTATTGCTCCACTTTCTAAAAATTCTCTAGCTTCTCTTTTACTTGAAGCAATATTTTCATTAACAAGTAAATCAATTAATGATATTGGTCCATTAAATTTAAAATGTGGTACATCTTTAAATCCGACTAGAATATCTTTAACACTTAAATCTTTAACATCACCATTAAATAAATGTTCACTTATTTTAACAGCATTTTCATAATCTTCTTTACTATGAATATCAGAAATAATTTCTCTTGCTAATGCTTTATGAGCTTCTCTTAATTCTGGATGTTCATTATTTTTTCTTTCAAGTTCTTCAATTTCTTCTTTAGATAAGAATGTTAATTTCTTTAAGTATTCAATAATCATATTATCTTCTAGATTAACTAAATATTGATACATTTCGTAACTTGAAGTTTTATTTTTATCTAACCATAAAGCATTTCCTTCAGTTTTACCAAATTTCTTTCCAGTTGAATCAGTTACTAAAGGCATTACCATACCATATGCTTCTTTTCCTGTCTTTTTTCTAATTAATTCAATTCCAGATGTAATATTACCCCATTGATCTGACCCTGCTACTTGTAATGTACAATCTCTTGTTTTAAATAAATAATAGAAATCTAATGCTTGAAGTATCATATATGAAAATTCTGCATAAGTGATACCACTTTCAAGTCTACTTCTTACTTTATCTTTTTGTAACATATAATTTACATTAAAGTATTTTCCATAATCTCTTAGAAAATCAATAGTATTAATATCTTTTGTCCAGTCATAATTATTTACAACTTCAAAACCAAATATTTTTTCTGCTTGATTTTTTAATCCTTCAAAATTGTGTTCAACTTCTTCATATGTAATCATTGGTCTTTCTGCATCAGGTTTTGGGTCTCCAATAAGACCAGTTGCTCCTCCTACTAAAAGTAGTGGATGATGGCCTGCTTGTTTTAATCTTTTTGAGATTAAAAATGATGAGTAATGACCAATATGCATTGAATCTGCTGTTGGATCTGTTCCTATATAGAAAGTCATACCTCCATTATTAAGTTTTTCAATTAATTCTGGTGATGATATTTCTTGTATAAGACCTCTCCATACTAAATCATCATAAATTTTCATGTATTTCCCTTCTTTCTAATAAAAAAATCATAAATTAAGAAGATAAGGACGAAATATTTTCCGCGGTACCACCTTAATTTATGATTTAATCATACACTTTAACTTGTAACGTAAGTAATTCGATTTAGCTCCAGAGTCGTAAATTCCATCAACGCTAACACCTAGATTATAAAATAATTTTTTTAATAAATCAACTATTTTATTTTTATAAATTCACATTATGATATATTTGAGTAACATCATCAATGTTATCAAGTAAATTATATAGTTTGTTAAATACTTCTAAATCTTCACTCTCTAAAGTAACTTTTTCTTTAGGAAACATTCCTATTTCATCTAATTCATAATCAACATCTGGTATAGTTTTTTCTATTACATCTTTAACTTTATCATGATCTGTTGGATTCATAGAAATAAAAATCGTTCCATCTTCATCTTCAAAATCTATTATTTCTATACCTTCATTTAAAATATTTTCAAATAATTTTTCGCCTTCATTTGATTTAAATGATAAAACTCCTAAATAATCATAATTATATGATACAGAATTAGTAACACCAAGACTTTTATTAACTTTATTAAATGCTGCTCTTATTTCTCCAACTGTTCTATTAACATTATCTGTAAGAGTTTTGATTATTAATGTAGATGCTCCAGGTCCAAATCCTTCATAAGTAATGCTTTCATAATCTTCTCCTCCAGCACCCTTTGCTTTATCTATTGCTCTTTTAATAATGTCACTTGGTACTTGATTCTTTTTAGCTTTTTCAATTAATCTTTTAAGTGCAACATTACTATCTGGATCAGGCACGCCCTTTTTTGCTACTTGATAAATTTCTTTTGCAAAAGTTGTATATACTTTACCTCTTGCTGCTCCACTTGCTTGAATACTTGCTTTTCTTACTTCATAAGCTCTTCCCATAATTACCTCCTATAAAATTCTTAAACTTTTAACAAATTCATATACAAAATGTTTTCTAGTACTATTTTTCTTTACATATTTTATATATTTTAAAACATTATAAATTTCAAAATATGTTTGATTATCTTTTATCATAGTATATTCAAGTGCTTTTAAAACTAATTCTTTATTACTTTTAGCACTAAAATATTTTTTTACTCTTTTGTATAAATCTGCATCAACTTTTTTGACTAGAGTATTATACAACAAATCACTACGTTTTTTAAAGATAAAATTATAGCCATCTAAATTTTTTAATACTTTTAATGTATCATAATAACCAATTTTTATATTTTCATTTATTTTCTTTTTATTTACATTTAAAGTACTTCCTAGATGTCTTGATGGTACAATTCTCACTACTTTACTTAAATCCTTTGGCTTTTTACTAAATCCAATACCTTGAATTTCAATACTATAGATTTTATCATATCCTTTATCTAATAACATATTTATTGGATTGTTGTCATAAAAACCACCATCTAAATAATATTTATCATCAATAAACTTTTGAACTTTAAAAACTGGTAAATTACAACTTGCTAAAATATACTCAGATATTTTTCCTTTTTTCATGTCACTTTTAAATAAATATAATGGTTTTAAATCGTTAGCTCTTACTGTAACAAGTCCAAAATCCATCTCACTATTCATAAGAACATCCTCATCAATCATTTTATCTAATGTTTGTTTCATTTTTTTGTTACTAATACCTTTATTTTTAACAATTAATGTCATTTGTTCTATACCATATACTAATTCTTTAAAAGTATCATTATTGTTAACACTGTCTGTATATTCTTTTTTAAATTCTAATAATTCTCCAATATCAACATTTCTCCAAAAATTGTATAATTCTTTTTCTTTACCCATTGCAATCATGCATGCATTAAAAGAACCAATAGATGTTCCTACTACACCATCAATTTTAATATTACACTTTTTTAGCGCTAAGTATGCTCCAATTTGGTAGGAACCTTTAACTCCTCCGCCGGCAAGTACTAGTCCTGTCATATAAATTCCCCTATCTTTTATTCTTTAAATGAATTATTGGTTTTGCAAGTAATCTTCTGATTTTTCTTTTTTTACCAATTCTTTCAAGTCTTTTATAATAATTATAAGTACTATCGAATCTGTAGTGAATTATATTATCAAGTTCATCACTATCACTTGTTACGTTGCTTTTATAACTTTTTTCTAAAAATAATCTACTAAGAATATATTTAAAACTTAAACCATAATATTTTAAAATGTTTTTAAGTATATCATTAAATAGTTTCTTTTCTTCTTCACCCATTCCAACATTAAATATTTTTTTATTAAGTTCTTTTTCATATTGAATACATCTTACTACTGCATATCCTGCTTCCATACTAGTAGTTACTTCAACATAATCATTTTTATTAATTGTATAAATAAATGACTCTTTTTCTATTTTATTTAATACTAATGGAATTCTAAGAATTGTATAATGTTTTAATTTTTCTTTAATTATTTCTTCCGCTTTATATTTGCATAAACTATAATTTGATAAATTATTTTCATCTATTTTATCTTGTACACTAGCAGGACTTTTATCATATATACTAGTAGATGATGCATAAATTAAATAACAATTTGGATTAACTTTACTTATGGTATCTACTAATTCTTTTGTTCCTTTGTAATCAACTAGTTCAGTGATTTTTTTATTTAATTCACTAAATGGTGGCAATACTGTTGCTAAATTAATTATAACATCATGATCTTTTACTAATGATTCCATTAAAACTTTATCTAAAATATCACCATATACAATATTAATTCTATTTCTATATTTTTTTAATTTATTAACTGTTTTTTTATTTTTTAAATCAACTGCAGTTATTTCATATTTTCCTTCACTAAGAAGATATTTTAAAGTATATTCTCCAATACTTCCAGCTGATCCTAGTACAAGTACTTTCTTCATTAAGTCACTTCCTTAAAATATATTTGTAATAATTAGAATCATTACTCCTATAATTATACCATATATAGTTTCTTTTTTCTTTCTGTTTTTAATAATTTCTTCAAGTAATTCAAATATTAAAATGTATAAAAGCATTCCAAATGTAAGAGATAGTAAGTTAGAAATTACTATTTCATTTAAATTACCGAATAAAATAATTATTAGAGCTCCAATAGTAGCACTTAAACATAGAAATAAAATTAAAAAATAATTTTTCTTTTGCTTTTCTAGGCTATTTCCTATACTAAACCCTAGTGGTATATTATGAAGAGATATACTAATCATCATAAGTAATCCTGATGAAATGTTATTTATTGTAACACTATAAAGTGATAATCCTTCAATTATATTATGAATTCCTAATGCTATAATTGTAAGTGTTCCAATATGATTAAGATGCATATTGTGGTCTTTTTTATCGCATGAAGAATCACTTATGTGTTCATGATGATGATGTGGTATTAATTTATCTAAAAATACTAATAAAAGAAAACCAATAATCATTGGAATAAATAAATATATATTTTTAGTTTCAATTAACTCTGGTAGTAAATCAAATATTAAAAGACCAAGCATTACTACAAATGCTAGAGATATTGTAAATATTGATAATTTTTCTTTATTTTTAGAATTTTCTAATAAGAATATACCTATTAAAAAAAATAAACCAACAATAAATGTAAATATTAATCCGTATAACACTTAAATCACCAAGTAAATTCTATCATTAATTAAAGTATTTTTAAAGTTTTTATTTAAATTTATGCTATATTCAGTATAGTTCGTAATATTTTTAGATACAAAAAATTCGTTCTCTATTAATGAAAACGAATTTTCTTTTAGTTCGGGAGAACTTTTTCTATTTTTATGTCTTCGTTGACATGCAAGACACAGTTAAGTTAACGAGGCCTTATTTTCAAAACTGTTCGTCAATAAGTTTAATCCATATTAATCATTAATACATAATGTATCAAAACAAATTACGTATTCTATTTCTATTCCACTCGAAAGTGTTTTAGGATGGTTTTCTTCATTGTATACATTATTGTAGTTTTACTTACTAACAACATATGGCGATTCTACTGTACCATTTCCTTCTCCACTTAGCTTAACTTTTGTGGAAAGTGACACTGCAGGCCGGGCCCCGAAAGAGTCGAGCACGTTGTCGCCGCCCACACTCCCATAGTGCACGTAATGGACGGCAGCATAGACGTCGTAGAAACCGTCAGGGGACAGCAACCAATATTCACCATTATTATTTAAGTAATTAGTCTTTGAACCACCAAAGGCAAGTTCTGCTTCTTTACTTGTTAATAATCCTACTGGATAATCTAATTCATTATTTCCATAACCAAGAGTGCCTCCTGAATCAGCCTTTAATGTAAATTGATCTTCCTTGTCTTGACATGTTAATCTAGCATTACTAGAATCATTAAATTGTAAATTCACTGTTACACTTCCACCACTTGGATTCCATCCACCTAAATCTGTTATATGTCTGTTATTACAATATATTGCATTTTCTAAATAATCTGTTACATTTGTCATATTTGTACTATACCAATTATCTATTACTGTTTTTATATTGCTATTTGTTGTATTATAATTTAACATTTCATCTAAAGCATCTTCTATCTTTTTACCATTTGTTAATGTCATATAATATGCAAAATCACTTTCATCAATCATATTATATATATAATATACCGTTGAACAACTTGAACTCGTACTTAAACATGTATAATGTTTATTATTTAGCTCACTATACAACAACATATCTGCTATTGTTCCACTTTCTGCATCACTTAATGTATATGTTGTTCCATTCCATGTTACATCACTTCCATAATAATATTCTCCAAAATCTGATGCGAATTTTGCAGAAAGTGCATACACTGTTCCATACATGTATCCTACATAGGCTGGTGAATCAGTACTTGTATTGAATGCAGTTTTATTTGAATCTATATATACACTTGTTCCTGTATTGTTACATTTTGTTTCTTCTGAATAAACTCCATTATAAATAAGCTTTACTCCATCTGTTTCGGTTGTTCTTACCATCTTCCAACAATAATTATTTAATACTAAATTATTATTTGTTATATTTCCTGTGTAATAATATACATCTTTTCCATTCTCATCTGTTGTTTTTGATACTCCATTGCTATTATTATAGTCTTCAATTATTTTATCATAAACTTTTACTAATTCTTTATCGAAATATAAATAACAATATACTGTTTTATTTGTTCTAGCGGATACTACTCCATCACTATAGCTTAGTACATTTTCTATCTTATTACCATTATTATCTACACATGATGACATTTTTTCATTTAGTATATATGCTCCAGTTGGAAATGTACTTGCTTCATTATAATTACCACTAGAATCTTTTACCATAATTGCAAAAAGATTATTAGATTTACTATCTAATAATTTAATATCATCTAATGTAATATTTTTATTACCAAAACTCTTAATTCCTAAAAATAAAGTTAATACTTCTATTCCAAGAAGGAGTTTCAC
>CAKOMS010000029.1 GCA_934096735.1 uncultured Bacilli bacterium
ACCAACATTATATCATGAGTAATATATGAACTTTTTTATTAAAATCTCAAGTGTTGCACTTGTTATTATAAATTATCATACAATAAAAAAAGAGTGTTTAACACTCTTAGTATACTAAATGGTGACCCGTACGGGATTTGAACCCATGTATGCATGCGTGAAAGGCATGTGTGTTCGACCGCTTCACCAACGGGCCATAAAACTTAAATGGTGGGCCTGGGGGGACTTGAACCTCCGACCTCACGCTTATCAGGCGTGCGCTCTAACCAGCTGAGCTACAAGCCCATTCAAGTTAAGACTATTAAATTGTATACTATATTTTATAAAAAAGCAAGTAAAAATTATTAATTTTTATTAAAAAGTATGATATAATTTTTTTGGTGATAGTAAATGAAGGGTTTTTTCAAATGTTTAATTGTACTTTTAGTGATTGGATTAGGTGTTGGAGGTTTCTTCTTATATAAAAATATTAAAGAATCTGCAAGAATAAAAGAAGCAAAAAAAGGTTGGTATGTAGAAGTTATTCATAAAGAACCAATTAATGTAAGAGAAGAACCAAATACGAAAGGAAAAATAATAGGAAAAGCAAAAGTCGGAGGAATATATAAAGCAATTGATATAAAAACAGATAATAGTATATATTATTGGTATAAAATTATTTTAGAAAATGGTGATGAAGGCTGGATAGCATCTGGTAAAAAAATACATTGGGTAAACGACGTTAATAACAAAATAGATATAGCAACCCCAGAAATAAAATATTATGAAGACGTGTATAAGGTTGACTCAATAAATGACATTAATTACAAACATTTAGAAGTTGTTGAAGACACTGATGATTACACAATTACACATAAGATTTACCACGAAATTAAGCAATCAGAATTTATAGATCAATATTGGATTTTATATACAATTACTGATGGTGCTGGTAAAAGCAGTTCAAAACTTCAAAAAATAGAATTTAAAGAAAATCCACCAGAAGAGGAAGTAGAAAATTTTGCAAATTATTTAGCTAAAAAGTAATTGAGATTATAAAACTAATTTTATAGATGTTTACAAAATAACATTTTAGAGTTATAATCAAAAAGAAATTTGTTGATGAAGAAATTGTCATAGTAGTTAAAAAGAATTCTATACAGGGAAAAATAGTCACCGACTGAGAACTATTTTAGAGAGTCTTAGTAATGAATTTCAGCAATGGAGTCAAATCGTGTAAGAGCGTTAATCTGTAAAGTGCTAAATTGTTTAGAACAAAGGTGGTACCGCGGATTTAATAGTGATTCGTCCTTTATTGGATAATCACTATTTTTTTATTAAAGGAAGGAAATAAAGATGAAAGAAAAATTAGAAATAATTAAAACTAATGGACTTAAGCAAATAGCTAGTTCAAATACTTTAGAAGAACTAGAAGAAGTAAATAAACTTCTTACTGGAAAAAAAAGCGAATTAACTGAAACAATGAAAAAAATGAGCGAATTAAGTAGCGAAGAAAGAAAAGAAATAGGAATAATTGTTACAGATATTAAAAAAACATTCGCAGAAGAATTAGCAGAAAAAGAAAAAGAATTAATAGAGAGAAAAAGTGTTGTAAATAAAAAAATAGATTTAACAATACCAGGAACAAAAATAAAAGAAGGAAGTTTACATCCAATAACTCAAATGTGTTACGATTTAAACGAAGCATTTTTAAGTTTAGGATTCGAGCTTTATAGCGAAGATGATATTAGTAGTGAAAAATATGCATTTGACAATTTAAACTTCCCTGAAGATCATCCGGCAAGACAATCAATGGATACTTTTTGGATTGAAGGAACCGAAGAACTAAGTGGAAATGAAAGATTATGTTTAAGACCACATTTAACTGGAGGATCTGTAAGATACTTGTTAAAACACGGAGCACCAGCAAGATTTATTTATCCAGGAAGAGTATATAGAAATGAAAATACTGATGCAAGACATGAAAGAGCATTCTATCAATATGAAGCTTTAATAGTAGATAGGAATATATCTTTTTCGTCAGGTATAGTAATGATTCAAACAATATTAGAAAAAGTATTTGGAAGAAAAATAAATGTTAGAATGAGAGAAGGCTTTTTCCCATTTACAGAGCCAGGATACGAAATAGATATGGAATGCTTAGTATGTAATGGAAAAGGTTGTAAAGTATGTAATCATAATGGTTGGATTGAAGTAATGCCAGGAGGAGTTATACACCCAAATGTCTTAAGAAGTGCTAATTTAGATCCAGAGGAATGGACAGGTTTCTATATTAATATAGGGTTAGATAGATTAGTAATGATGCGTTATGGAGTTGACGATGTAAGATTATTCCATAGTGGAGATCTTAGATTTTTAGAGCAATTTAAATAGGAGGAATAAAATGAAAATATCATTAAATTGGGTAAAAAAGTATGTTGATTTACCAGATAGATTAAGTGAAAAAGATATTGCATACGATTTAACACTTAGAACAGTTGAAGTTGAATCTGTAGAAAGAACAAGAGATAAATTTCATGATATAGTAGTAGGTAAAATAATAGATGTTCAAAAGCATCCCGAAGCAGATTTATTAAAAGTATGTAAAGTAATAATAGATGAAGAAGAACCAGTTCAAATAGTATGTGGTGGTACTAATTTATATAATGGAGAGTATGTCGTAATAAGTAAACCGGGATCTGAAGTATATTGGCATGGTGAAGCAGGTTTAGTAAAAATTAAAAAATCAAATCTTAGAGGAGTACCCTCATATGGAATGATATGTGGTGCTAATGAAGTTTATTTAGAAAATATTTTTCCACCAAAAGATGAAAGTGAAATAGTAGATTTAAAAGATGTCGAAAATATTGAAAATATGGTTGGAAAAAATATTGTAGATGCTTTAGGATTAGGTGATACAATAATAGAAATAGATAATAAATCACTTACTAATAGACCAGATTTATGGGGGCATTATGGAATAGCAAGAGAATTATCAGCTATTTACAACGTTCCTTTAAAGAAATTAGATAGTATTAGTATTGATGCTAATTTACCAAAATACGATATAGAAATAAAGGAACCAGAAAAATGTCCAAGATATGCTGCATTACAAATAGATAATGTTTCAATCAAAGAAAGTCCAATGTGGATGAAAATAGCACTTATTAATGGTGGAATGAGACCCATAAATGCTATAGTTGATATTACAAATTATGTTATGCTAGCGGTAGGACAACCTACACATGCATTTGATGCAACACATGTTGAAGGAAATAAAATAATTGTAAGAAATGCAAAAGAAAATGAAAAGTTATTATTACTAGACCACACAAGTATAGATCTTACAACTGATGACTTAGTTATTGCAGATATTAAAGAACCAATGGCACTTGCTGGTATTAGAGGCGGAGCAAAAGATTCAATTTTAGATACAACTACAAGTATTGTTTTAGAAGTTGCTAATTTTACTGCAAAAAGTATTAGAAAAACCGGAAAGAGATTTGATGAAAAAACTGATGCATCTATCAGATACGAAAAAAATATAGATACAGAAAGAGTAGATGATGGAATAAATTTAGCAGTTAAATTATTCAAAGAATTGTTTAGAGAATGCAAAATTACTAAATATAATGACAATATTATAAAAAATACGCAAGAAAATAAAATAGAAGTAAAAAAAGAATTTCTAGACACAAGACTTGGAAAAGTTATAAGTGTTGATGTAATTACTACCGTACTTAAAAATCTAGGATATAAAGTTACATTTGAAAATAATACATTTAATGTAACAGTACCAACATGGAGAAGTACAGGAGATGTATCTATAAAAGATGACGTTATGGGAGATATTGCAAGACTATTAAGTTTTGAAAGCTTTGAAGCAAAACCATTAACTATTTCATTAACTCATGCTGTTTTACAAAATAAAGTTTTATTAGAAATGAGACTTAAAAAGTATTTAGCAGAAAGATGTGGATTTAATGAAATATTCACTTATCCTTGGACAGATGAAAAATATATTGATGCAGCAGGATTTAATAAAGAAAATGCAATTAAATTAGCAACACCTCCATCTCCAGAAGAAGCATATTTAAGAACTTCACTTATTCCAAATATGTTAAAAGTTATTTTTAAAAACTTAAGATATTATAGTTCTTTCAAGTTGTTTGAAATGGCCCAAGTATTTGAAAAAGGTGAATATCATGAATCAAGTATAGATGAAACATTACCAATTCACAAAAAATATTTAACAGGATGTATAGTAGGGGATGATCCAGAAAAAGTATTCTTTGAATTAAAAGGAGTTCTTGAAAATATGAGCAGATATAATCATATGAATGAACTTACATTCCAAGTTGGTGATAAGCCATCTTGGGCTGATATCAATGTTTATATGGATATTTTATTAAATAATAAAGTGATAGGTAATTTCGGATTAGTTTCTATAAAAACTATGACTGAATCTAAAATAAAGAGAAAAAATGTTGCTATATTTGAATTGAATGTTGATAAATTAGAGCCATATGCATCAAGAACAAACACTTATAGTCACATATCTGATGTTCCTTTGGTAGAAAAGGATTTGTCTATATTAGTTAATGAAGATGTTACATGGGCTGATGTTAAAAAGAGTATTGAAAAGAAAGCTAAAAAAGTTGAGTTTATTGAAGAATATCATGGTAACCAAATACCTGATGGAATGAAATCGATTATGTTAAGAGTGACACTTGATGGAGATAACGCAACACTTACTGGAGAAGAAATTAATAAACGAATGGAAAGTATTCTAAAATCCTTAAACAAAAATTGTAATGCAACATTAAGACTTGAATAACAATTTGATAGAATACTAACTCTCGAATAAATAGATACCATATTTTAAATTAATATGGTATTCTTTTTTTGGAAAGAGGTGTGTGTATGAATGTTGGAACAAACATTGCAAAATTTAGAAAGGAAAAAAATTTAACTCAAGAAGAATTAGCGTGCAAAATTAATGTAAGTCCTAAAACAATTAGTAGTTATGAAAATAATAGAAACCTGCCTACAATAGAAACGCTATTACTATTATCGCAAACATTAGATATATCAATCGATGAAATAATTGGAAAGACTAATAAAGATAAAAATGATACAAAAGAAAAATATGACAAGCAAAGAAAAACAAGCTTATTAATAATATTTGCAATAAGTTTATTTTTGCTAGGTATTTATTGTATTCATGAGTTTATTGTAGTATATGGTTTAGTAAGTTTATCAGAAAATTTTAAAAATTACTTTTCAATTAAAGACGTTATAAAATTAGTATTTGACAATGTTTTAATATATGTAGTTTCTGTTGTGTGGTTATATTTAATATATTATTTTAAATTAAATGAGAAAAATATAACATCTACTATTATAGTATCATTATTAATAATATTTTTAATGGCAATATTAATAATAACTGTTTAATTGTTAGAAGATATTATACAAAATCATAAATTATTATTTTCGTGAATATATTATTAATTTTTATATAAAAGAATGATGGCTTAATTGTCATCATTTTCTGTTTTTGTTAAGTAACTAAAATATTTTGTTTTACCAGATAAAACTTTATTATAAAAATTTTGTTTCCAATGAATATAGTTAATTGCATTTTGCATTTCTTGTTTTTTTACTTTCTAATTCTTGAAGATTGGCATTTAATATATCATGTCTTTCAGTTATAGATGATTCACCATTTAAACATAATTCTATATATTTTTTCATTTTGCTAATACTCATACCAAAATTTTTTAAACAGGATAAACTTTTAATCTGATTAATGTCATTTTCATCAAAAACACGATAATTGCTTTTATTCCTTTTAACATTTGGAATTAATCCTTCATTACAATAAAAATTTAAAGCATCATAAGTTAAACCAGTTATATTACAAGTTTCTTTCATTGAATAAAATTTTTTTTGGGGGTGTCATAATTTTCACCACACAGTCCATTCTAAAATAGAAGTATTTACATAAAATAAACGATAATTTTAAAATTTTTAAAAAAGTATTGACCGTGTCTAACAGACGGCGTTTATAATTATATTGTATGTTAATGGTAGTGTCATTTTAGAAAGGATGAAAAATACGGATTATACAAAAAATAATAATAGTTCAAAAAAGGATTTTTAGTTTAGTCACGTTGTGAGTAAAGTCCAAGATGAAAATACTAGAAACGAATGGTGTGAAGCAGTTACTGATGAAGAATATAATAAATTAAATTAATAAGAAATAATAATTATCTTAGCCCATATAGAGCAAAATATTATAAATTTATATTGCATTTTATAATATATGTGGTATACTTTAGGAGTAGTCTTTTATATGGGCTGTTAGCTCAGTTGGTAGAGCAACTGACTCTTAAAAATAGGAGCATATCATAGTAATATGATAATGAAAACCGAGCAAAAACGAAGAAGGCTGGAATGCTAACATCGTGCTAACTTAATAAACTACGAGAGGTTATTAAGTAGTGTAACGCATAGGAATTGAATAAATATAATATTCCCAAGAGTGTTCGGCAACCTTGATAAAAGGTTGATAATATATGCTGAACTATGCAGAAAAATAATGCATAGAAGTACATGATAAAAAGCTTGTACGATAACATAGTGTAATCAGTGGGTCTAGGGTTCGAATCCCTAACAGCCCACCATATAATTGATTTAAACTAGTAAAAATTTTACTAGTTTCCTAAATTGAAATTTGAACCGCACCACTAGGGTGCGGCTTTTTGATATAATAAAGGAGCCAATTCCCGGCAAGG
>CAKOMS010000030.1 GCA_934096735.1 uncultured Bacilli bacterium
ATATTAAATTGTTAGATAATAAATCTGATAATCTTTTTGCAATTATGGTAAAAGATGCTAGTGGTAATTATAATGAATCAAGTACATTTCCAACAGGAGCATATGTACTCAATGAAACAATGTCAGCATGTGTAGATAATAATGGAAATAAAGTAGATAATGTATTAAGTTATGAAAGCGGTCATGTATATACAAAAACAAATAAATCAGTATATTGTTATTTATATTTTGATAAAGAATTAACAAAAGTATATGATAGAGTAATTGAAGATTATAATAATGGTAATGGAGTAGAAAAAACAACAGATGAGAATGGAAAAGATGTATATTATTATACAGGAAATATAACAAGCAATAATTTAGTATTAAATAATTATTGTTGGAAGATGGTAAGAACAACTGAAACAGATGCAGTAAAACTTATTTATAATGGAGTATATAAAGATGACACAAAATGTAACAATACAGGAACAGATGTATATATAAATTCGACACAATTCAATACAAAAAATAATTCACCAGCCCATGTAGGATATATGTATGGAACTGTATATACCATCTCTTCAAAATCAGCATTGGCATTTGATACATATTATTATGGAAGTGATGTAACATGGAATGGAACAACATATAGATTAAGTGATGCAGAAAGTGGAGCAATTGCTGATATGTATAGTAAATTAAGTAATAAACATTATACATGTTTTAGTACAAGTTCATCTTGTTCAAAAGTATATTATATTTATTATATGTATAATGCAACAGGAACAGCATCATACATGACATTAACAAATGGAAAAAAGATAGATGATGTATTAGACGAAATGTTAAATTATAATACAACAAACAGTAATATAAAAACAGTAATAGATAATTGGTATAGTACAAACATGACAAATGTAACAGATTATTTAGAGAATGCAATATATTGTAATAATAGAAATATATCAAACTTAGGAGGATGGAATCCAAGCGGAGGTAATATTTCAACATATATACAATTTAATGATTATGATGAAAACAATCTAAGATTAATGTGTCAAGATAAGGAAGATCAATTTACATTAAAAGTTGATTCAGGAGGAACGTTAGGCTATGGAAATAATGCTTTGGATTATCCAGTAGGATTATTAACAAGTAAAGAAGCGAAAATTGCCGGTAGTGGTTCTTCAATTGATTATTTATATATTAGGGATAATTATTGGTTAATGTCTCCTTTCGCTTTCGATGATTATGGTGTGCGTGTCAGCACCTTATACTATGGAGATCTGTCTAATGCTATTTTATACAATGCTAATTTAGGTGTTCGACCTGCTATATCTTTAAAGAAAGCTATTAAAATTTCTGGAGGGTCTGGAGAAATAGAAGACCCATACACAGTAAGTCTAAATTAAAATAACTTGTCAACGAAGACATAAAAATAGTAAAAGTTCTCCCGAACTAAAAGAAGAAATACTTTCTTAATAGAGAGTATTTTTTTACGTTTATACAATTTATATTTAAAAATCACTTAAATTATGATAATATAGACATGTTAAAAATTATTTTTAATAGTGGTAGGTGAGTATATGTTAGAACTTAAAAATTTTAGTTTATATATTAATGATACAAATCTTATAGATAATATTAATTTACAAATTAATCAAGGTGAAATTCATGTTTTAATGGGTAAAAATGGTGTTGGTAAAAGTAGTATAGCCAAGTCTCTTATTGGAGATGATTCTTATAAAGTAAAGGGTAATATTATCTTTAATGGTGAAGATATAACTAATCTAGAAACTTATAAAAGAGCCCAAAAAGGACTTTATTTAATTAATCAAATGCCTCCTCAAATTGAAGGAGTAACTAATGCTGAACTTTTAAGAGTAGCACTTAATGAAAAAGAAGGGAAGCCTGTCAATATATTTGAATTTAATAAAGAACTTGAAAGTATTTGTAAAAGTCTTGAATTAGATAAATCATTTATACATAAAGATATAAATGTTGGAGCCTCTGGTGGAGAAAGAAAAAAAATAGAACTACTTCACATGAATATGCTTAAGCCATCATTTATAATATTAGATGAAATAGATTCAGGTCTTGATGTTGATGCTATAAAAATGGTAGCAAAAAACATACTAAGTTATTATGAAAAATATAATCCATCAATTTTAATTATTACTCACAATGATAACTTACTTAAGTATTTTGATAATTATAAAGTATCTGTTATTAGCGATAAAAAAATAATTAAAACTGGAGATAAAAGTCTAGTTAAAGAAGTATTATCTGAAGGTTTTAAAGAATTAGATAAGACAAATATTATAAGTGAGAATTAAAATTATGAATAAATTATTAGTAAATGGTAATGATTATATAAGTGATGGTATCTATAATATAATAAATGATAATAATATAGGAAATGTTACATTACATATAAATGGAAATGTAACATTAAGTTTAAATAATATAAAGTTAGATTATATAAAACTAGTTCTTAATAATAATGCAATTTTAAAATTATATAAATATAATGATAACTGTAATGATTTAAAAGTAGATATTTATTGTAAAGATAATAATTATTTAGAATATAATGAATCTATTCAAAATAAGAAAGATACAAAATTAGAAATAAATAATTATATTGAAGGAAATAATAGTAATTCATTAATTAATATAAGAAATGTAAGTTATGAAGGAACTAGTACAATTATAGTTAATACTATAGTAAAAAAAGATACATTTGAAAATATTGCAACTGAAAATTTAAAAGGTATTACAAATGGTGGTAAAGTGAGAATTGATCCGAATATAGAGTGTTTTACAAATGAAGTATCAGCTAATCACTTAACTACTATAGGAAATATAAATGTAGATTCACTTAATTACTTAATGTCTAAAGGTATAAGTGAAAAAGTTGCAAAAGAAACATTACTAAAAGGTTTTATTTTTAGTAATATGAACGAATTTATAAAAAAGGAAAATGGAGGTGAATAAATGCATAGAGAAGATTTTCCAATGTTAAATCAAGATATTATATATTTAGATAATGGTGCAACAAGCCTAAAACCTAAACAAGTTATAGATAAAGTAGTAGATTATTATGAAAACTATAGTGCTAATGCACATAGGGGAGACTATGATATCTCTTATAAAGTTAATTTAGAATATGAAAATACTAGAGATTTAGTAAAAGAATTTATAAATGCAAGAAGTAAAGAAGAAATAGTATTTACTAGTGGTACAACAGATAGTATGAATATGATTGTAAATGGTTTTTTTAATAATCTTATTGAAGATGGTGATGAAATACTTATTACTCAAACAGAACATGCATCTAATGTTATGCCATGGTTTAGATTAGCTTTAAATAAAGGAGCAGTTATTAAATATATTCCTCTAGATGATAATTACTTTGTAACATTAGATAACATAAAAAAAGTAGTAACCAATAAAACAAAAGTAATTAGTTTAGCGGGTATAACAAATGTTATTGGAGATTTGAGACCAATTAAAGAAATAACTAAATATGCTCATGAAAATAATATATTTGTAGTAGTAGATGGTGCTCAAATGGTTCCCCATTCAAAAGTAGATGTTAAAGATTTAGATATAGATTTCTTAGCATTCTCTTCACATAAGATGTGTGGTCCAACTGGAGTTGGAGTATTATATGGAAGATATGAATTATTAAATAATTTAGAACCAATTAATTTAGGCGGTGGTATGAATGAATCTTTTGATACACCAGATAAAATGGAATTAAAAGAACTACCAACTAGATTAGAAGCTGGTACTCCAAATATAGCAGGAGTTATAGGATTTGGAGAAGCAATTAAATATTTAAATAAAGTAGGTATGAACAATATAGAAAAAAGAGAAAAAAAATTAAGAAGTTATCTTATTGAAAAGTTAGTAACAATTCCTCATATTGACATACTTAATTTATCTTCTTCAGACGGTGGCATAGTAGCATTTAATGTTGAAGGTTTATTTGCAGAAGATGTAGCATATTACTTAAATAAATATGGTGTATGTGTAAGAGCAGGTAATCACTGTGCTAAACTTACAAAAGATGTTGTAGGAGTAAAAAATTCTTTAAGAGTTAGTTTATATTTTTATAATACTGAAAGTGAAATAGATACTTTTGTTGATTTATTAAAAGATAAAAATAAAATTATGAAAGAGATGTTTTAATGGATAATGAAATAAAAAGAGAAATAATTTTAGAACATTTTCAAAATCCAATTAATAAAGAAAATGTTATAAATAATAATTATAAAAAAGTTAATACAAGAAATCCAAATTGTATAGATAATTTAGATATCTTTGTAGATATAGAAGATAATATAATAAAAGATATTAAATTTACTGGTGAAGCATGTGCTATTTCAACTTCATCTACATCAATTATGATAAAAAATTTAATTGGTAAAAGTATTAGTGAAGCAAATAAATATATTAATAATTTTCTTGCTATGTGTAATGAAGAAGAATATGATGAAAATTTATTAAATGAAGGTATAGCATTTGATGAAATATATAAACAAAATAATAGAAAAAATTGTGTATTACTTCCTTATAAAGGTATAATAAATGCAATTAATGAATATGCAAAAAGGGATGAATAATCTCTTTTTATAATAAAATAAATAGGACATATAAATTACCTAAAATTTAGTAGAATATTTGACAATTAATGGATTTTGTTATATTATAATAAAGATTTAGATTGGGGGATAATATGCCGAAATTATATTATGGTGAAGAAGCCGAAAGAAAAATATTAGAAAATACAAAACAAAACATATTTGACTATATGGATGCATCAACAAAAGATATTGAAGATTTTACAGCAATGACTTATTATGGAGGAGAAATATCTTATAAAGAACTAAAAGAAAATATTTTTAAGTATGCAAATACTCTAAAAAGATATGGACTTGAAAAGGGAGATACAATAACTCTATGCTTACCTAATGTACCTGAAGTTGTTTATTACAAATATGCAGCATGGTTACTTGGAATAAAAACTCATTTAGTTGATCCAAGATTTAATCCAGAAGGTATTTTAGAGTTAACAAATAAAAGTCATTCATCTTTATTTGTGTCAGTAATAGATGCCTTTAGTGTTAAAATTGCACCGATTATTGATAGATTAAATGTTGAAAATGTAGTTTTAGTAGCACCATCTGATTCTATGAAAGTAGAAAGAATTAGAGATGCCAAGAATGTTTTAGCAAAAGCTTTATATTCTTATAAAGAATTTGAACTTTATTTAAAAGAATTAACATTTAGAGAAGAAAAAGTATTATTAAATAGAGATTTTTTAAAATTTGCAAAAAGTAATAGAGTAGTATCAGTATATGAAGAAAATATGCCAGCTACAATAGTATTTACTAGCGGTACAACAGGAACTCCAAAAGGTCCAGTATTATCACATGATAGTTATAATATAAAAGTAAATCAAATAGATTATGGTGTTCCAAATATTCAAAGAGGGGATAAATTCTTAGCAGTAATTCCTTTCTTTGCAGCTTATGGTTCTTATGCAGGTATGGCAAATAGCTTAAAAAAAGGTATGAATATGTATATGATACCAAAATTTATTCCACAAGAATTTGGTGATTTAATTTGTAGATATCAAATTCAAACTGCAATCGGAGTACCAATGTATTGGGAAAAATTTGCACACGATTGGCCTAATTTACAAAAGAAATACAATCTTGATGATTTATCATTCTTAAAAAATCCAGTATCAGGCGGAGATGTAGTAAGTCCAGAAGTTACAGAAAAATGTAATCAAACATTTAAAGATAATAACAGTGAAGCAAAATTTATAGTTGGTTATGGTAGTAGTGAGACTGCAGGTCCAGTAGCAACAACAGTAAATAATGATGAATATAGTGATGATTTAACAACAGGAATATTTTTCCCAGGTATAAAACATATATTCTTAGATCCAGAAACACATAAAGTAGTAGAAGGTGCTACTAGTGGAGAACTTGCATTACATGATCCAGGTATGATGTTAGGTTATTTAGATGCTGATGAAGAAACTGAAGAAATAACAGTAAATTATAATGGTGAAAAATACTATAACATGGGTGATATATTTTCTATAAATGAAAAGGGAATGTTATACTTTGGCGGAAGAACTAAAAGAGTAATAATGAGACCAGATGGACACACAGTACATGCCTTTCCAATTGAAAAATCTATTTTAGAAGATGAAGATGTTGAAAATGTTTGTGCAGTTGGTCTTAAGAAAAAAGATAATTCTTCAGGTACAATTCCAGTAGCATTTGTAGTTTTAAAAGATGGTATAGAACCAAGCGAAGAATTAGTAAAAAGATTAGATACAAGAGCATTATTTAATTTATCTGAAAGAAATAGAGCAATGGCATACACATTTGTTCAAGAATTACCTTATAGTTTAATGGGTAAAATAGCATATAAAGAACTTGAAAAAATTACTTTAGAAGATTTAGATTTATATGTAGTGGATTACACATTTATAGATAAAGATTATGCAAGAACATTAAAAAAATAATAATATAATAAATAGTCAAGGTAAGTATGATTACTTCTGTCAATTTTATTGTCAAAGTATTCATACTTTTTTTTATATTTTAATCAAAAAAATACACATGACTTGAATAATAATAAATTTTATAGTATTCTATTAATAGAAAGATAGAAAATAAGTAAAAGATAAACTTATTTACTCGGAGGTTGATAAAATGAAAAAAATAGACTTCCGGGGGGGGGGTTGTGAAAC
>CAKOMS010000031.1 GCA_934096735.1 uncultured Bacilli bacterium
GCCATTACACTACTTATAGCAGAGTCTAATCCAAAAGAAAAGGATATACTAATTGATTTAGTAATGAACTTCTTAAAATAATGAATAATGAATTAGCAAAAAATGTCTTCACTGCATTCAAAGAGTTGCTTTAATTAGGACACTTGCTTTAAATCCAAACTTATTACTCTTAGATGAACCATTTAGTGCATTAGATCAACAATCTAGATTAAAAATAAGTGATGATGTTTATAAAATATGTAAAAAGGAAAATAAAACAGTTATACTAGTTACTCATAATATTGAAGAAGCAATTAGCTTTTCTGATAGAGTTATTGTTCTTTCAAAAAGACCTTCTATAATTAAAAGAATAATTCCAATTGAAATTGAAAATAGTAGTTCAATTTATGAAAGAAGAAAAGATAAGAATTTTAATAAATATTTTGATATAATTTGGAAAGATTTAGATAATTATGAGTAATGATCAAAAGAAATATATTAAAAAATTAAAAATTAATAATATTAAAATCTTATTAATTCAGATTTCTATTATAGTGATATTTTTATCTATTTGGGAATTACTTGTTAATAAAGACATAATAAGTGGTTTTATCTATTCTAGTCCAAGTAGAATAATTAAAACGATTATTATTCTTATAAATGAAAACAATTTATTTATTCATATTTATACAACTTTAATAGAAGTTATAGTTGCATTTCTTTTGGGAATTATTATTGGTTTTGTTGTTGCTCTTTTATTATATCAATTTAAATTTGTTGCTAAAATTGTTGATCCCTTTTTAACAATGCTTAATTCACTGCCTAAAGTTGCTTTAGGGCCACTTATAATTATAATAAGTGGTGCAAATGGTAAAAGTATAATAATTATGGCACTTTTAATTAATTTAATTGTTAGTATTATAACTATTTATAATGGTTTTATTTCAACTGATGAATATAAAATTAAGTTATTAAAATCTATGGGAGCAAATAAATTGCAAATTTTAACAAAGCTTGTAATTCCACAAAGTTATGAAACAATTATTACTAGTTTTAAGTTAAATATATCTTTAACATTAATTGGTGTAATAATGGGAGAATTTTTGGTTAGTAAACAAGGAATTGGTTATTTAATTGTTTATGGTAAACAAGTATTTAATTTAGATTTAGTTATGACTGGAATTTTTATTCTAATTATTATTTCTTACTTACTATATAAAATTATTATAGTTTTAGAAAAGAAGTTACTTAAATATAATTAAAAAATTTTGTATTTTCTTGATACAAAATTTTTTTATTTCATAGCGATAAATGCTATATTTCGTCCGCTATTTTCTTTTTCTTTTCTATATGAGTGGTAAATATTATTATTACATTTTGTACACTCATTTGAAGTATGAATATTATTTTTATTTATTCCTAATTTTAATAATTCTTTTTTATTTATTAATACTGTATCAATATAGTACTTTTGATTGTTATTATTTTGTTTTTTTATTTTAATACATTCTTTAATATCATCAAAATTATTTATAAACTTTTCTTTTACATCTTCATCTACTTCAAAACAGCATTTTTGAATACATGGATAAATATATGCTTCTATATCATTTACATTACAATTATACTTGTTAATTAAAATATTTACTGCCTTTACAACTATTTTATTTAGTGTACCTCTCCATCCTGAGTGTATATTACCAATAACTTTTTTATTTTTGTCATATAAGATTATTCCTTGGCAATCTGCTAAACTAGTAACTAATGCTACTCCTTTAATATTTGTTATTAACCCATCAGTATTTTCAAAATTATCATTTATATTATTTTCATCAACTATAGAAATATTAGAACTATGAGTTTGAGATGGTTTGATAATTTTTTTAAACTTGTAATTAAAATCGCTTTCAATTATTTTATAATTATTAAAAATATTTTCAGCTGTATTTGTTAATGCATTAAAATCAAATGGCTTTTTTGTAAAAAAGCTAATAATTTCATTACTATCTAATTCTTTAAACATTGTATATTTATTATTCATTAAATCATCCTTCTTTTATATTATATAAATTTAATTACTAAAATAATAAAAAAATTTTGTATTTATTTGATACAAAACTTTTTTATTATTTTTGAATTTTGTTTACTTGGAATAATTCAACATCAACTGATGTTTCTTGTCCAAATAGATCTATTAAAATATTTAAACGATTATTTTCTTTATCAATGTTATCAACTTTACCAATCATGCCTTTGAATGGTCCATCAACAATGCTTACTTCATCTCCAACTTTTAAGTCGTCTTCAACATTTACACGACTCATTCCCATATTTACTAAAATTCTATCAATTTCTTGAGGTAATAATGGAGTTGGTTTAGCACCTTTACCACTTGATCCGATAAATCCAGTAACTCCTGGAGTATTTCTTACAATATACCAAGCTTCATCAGACATAATCATTTCTACTAATATATATCCTGGAAACATTTTTTTAGTTTTTTCTTTTTTTACACCATCTTTTACTTCTACTTCAGTGGTTTCAGGAATAACAATTCTAAATATGTAATCTTGCATTCCCATTGATTCAATTTTTGCTTCTAATTTTTCTTTTACTTTACTTTCATGTCCTGAATAAGTATTAACTACATACCATAATTTTTCCATTAATTAAACATCCCCTTTACATAAGCCATTAATATACTTAATAATTCAAAAAATGCTACAAAAATAATGCAGAATATTATAGTTGCAATAGTATATTTAACTAGTTTTTTAAATGATGGCCATTTAACCATTTTCATTTCTTTTTTTAAGCCAACACTAAATTTTTCTTTTTTTACTTTTTTACTTTTTTCTTTCTTTTTTAATTCTTTTGCCATAAAAATAACCTCCTAAATATTTTCTTGTATTAAAAAAACACTCTCGTGTTCGTTAATAATATAACACAAAAAGTATTTTAAAACAAGTATTTATAGCTTATTCATCACTATAATTATCAAAATATCCTTCAATATAAATAACTGGTGTACCTTTATCTCCTGAACCGCTAGTTAAATCACAAAGTGACCCAAGTAAATCTGTATATCTTCTTGGTGTTGTTCCTAAAGATTTTAAACTTCCTTTTAAATCTTCATTTTTATTTTTTATTTCTTCTTTAACTGCTTTTTTTAATTCTTCTCCTTTTAAATTTGCAAATTCATTGTCTGAAATGTATTTTAATTTTATTTCATTTGGTGTACCAACAAGTCCTTTTGTGTAAGCTGGAGATACTACTGGATCTGCTAGTTCCCATATCTTTCCAACAGGATCTTTAAATGCTCCATCTCCGTAAATCATTACTTCAATATTTTTTCCAGTTTTTTCTTTTAATATTTTTTGTATTTTTAAAACTAATTCTTCCCCTGTTTTAGGAAATAATTTTAATCTTTCTTCAGTTGATTTATTAGATCCTAAAAGTCCATATGTAGGATTACATCCACTATTATTTATAGGACTAGACATGATTTCATATAATCCATAAATTTTATTTGCTCCATTTGTTTCTAATATCTTCTTTGTTTTATATCTTGAGTGAATATCACAAGTTAATATATTTTTTTCATATTTTAAAATGTCTTTAGGGTTATTTGAAAATACAAATTCTACTTTGCAATTTTCTTTTTCAATTAATTCTTTATAATATTTAACCATGTTTATACCTGTAAATGGATGTACATAAGAAGAAAATAATTTTTCATATTCACTATCTGTAATTATATTAGTTACATTATATCCATATTTTTCAAGTAAACTTTCATCTAATATGCCATTACCAACTTCATCACTAGGAAAACTAAGTAAAATAGTTATTTTATCCATTGCTCTTGCTATCCCTTTTAATATAAGAGAAAATCTATTTCTACTTAATATTGGATAAACTAATCCGATTTCTTTTACTTCAAATTTTCTTTCAATATCTTCTTTTATGTCATTTACGGTAACATAATTACCTTCACTAATACCTACTACTGCTTCTGTAATTGCTACTATGCTTTTATCTTTAAATGAAAAGCCTTCATTTTTACTAGCCTTAATTAAAGAATCTACTACTATGTTTGCTAAATCATCATTTTCTTTAATTATTGGAGTTCTAATTCCTCTTACTACTGTTCCTACACATCTCATATTATCACCATCTTAAGTATAGCAATTCAAAAAAAAGTTGTAAATAAATTTTACTTATTATTTACAACTCTACTTATAGCAGACAAAACAGCAATTTTACCATATGCATAACTTAAACTTCCTTGCATGTATGCTATGTATGGTTTTCTAAGAGGTCCATCACAAGATATTTCTATTGAAGACCCTTGAGTAAAAGAGCCTGATGCCATGATAATTTTATCGTCATAACCTGGCATACTTGTTGGAATAGGAAGTGAATTTGAATCTATTGCAGAACTTAGTTGTATTCCTTCACAATAACTTATTAAATCTTTTTCATTACCAAACTTTATACTTAATACTATATCTACTTTATGTTCATTGTACTTTGGTTCAACTTTATAATGTAATTTTTCTAACATACAACTTGCTAGAGCACTTACTTTTAAACTACTTGCTACTACTTTAGGGGCACTATATAATCCAAGTAGTATTTCTCTATTTGCTCCTATTGAAGGGCCAACTTCTTTTCCTTCTCCAGGAGGATTTAATCTTTGAGCAACTCTATCTATTAAATTTTTCTTACCTACTACGTAACCTCCATTTGTAGCAATACCACCACCTAAATTTTTTATAAGGGATCCTACCATTATATCAGCACCTACTTCAAGCGGAGTTATACTTTCTACAAATTCACAATAGCAATTATCTATCATTATTATAACTTCTTTATCAACTTCTCTAATAGATTTAATAACTTCTTTTATTTTTTCTATACTAATACTTTTTCTTTTACTATAACCTTTACTTCTTTGAATCTCTATTAGTTTTATTTTTTTTCTTTTTAAAGTTTCTTTTATTTTTTCAGTATCAAAAGAATCATTTATTAAATCAATTTCTTCATAATTTATATTAAAAGATTTTAATGAGTTTTCATTTTCTTTTATACCAATTACTTCTTCTAAAGTATCATATGGAGTACCAGATATACTAAGCATAATGTCACCTGGTCTAAGTAATCCAAAAAGAGTTATAGTAAGTGCATGAGTACCAGATATTATTTGACTTCTTACTAATGAATCTTCCCCTTTTAAAACTTTTGCAAATATTCTTTCTATTTTATCTCTACCAATATCACCATAACCATATCCAGTTGTAGTAGCAAAATCTGATACATTTAAATTTTCTTCTTTAAAAGCACTTAAAACATTTAAACTATTTTGAAATTCTAAGCTATCAATTCTTTTAAATTCTTCTTTTAATTCTTCTTCACACTTATTTGCAAGTTCATATATATTTTTATCAATATTATATATTTTTAATAAATCATTCACTTTCTCCACTCATCCTTACTATTTCTCCAGAAGTATAATCGCTATTTAAAAACATTTCAATTATTTTTAAAGCAACTTCTTCTTTTCTTATTAATTTTTTTTGACCTATTCTAGCCATTTCTTGTTTTAAATATTCCTCATCCATATCTAATATAGTTTGTGTATTTACCCAGTTTGGCGCAATTGCACATATTCTTAGTTTAGGAAATCTATTTGCAAGATTTTTAGTTAGATTTTCCACTCCAGCTTTACTTGCTGAGTAATTCATTGAAATTGTACTAAATGTATCAGTTGCATCAGTGGAAGATATATTAATAATTACTCCATTATTCATAATTAAACTTGCATATTTACATACTAAAAATGTTCCAACTAAATTTGTTTCTAAAACTTTCATAAAATCTTCTTTTGTCATATCATATATGTCTTTATCTATACTTATTGCGGAAGCATTAACTACTAAATCTAATTTTTCATGTTTATTTTTTATGTATTCCATTAATTCTTTTACTTCATTTTCATTATTAATATTACATCTGCAAGTTTCATATGTTACATCAGTTATTTTATTTTGATAGTAAGTTCCAATTACAGTAGCACCGTAGTTATGTAGTATTGTTGCAAGAGTTTTTCCAATTCCAGAGGATGCTCCTACTATTAAGACTACTGTTCCATAAAAGTCCATATAATCACTCCAGTTCTTAATTATTATATAATTATTTTAAGAATGGTGCAATTAAATAAAGAAGATCACTTTATTATTATAAGCAATCTTCTTTTAGTTCGGGAGAACTTTTTCTATTTTAATGTCTTCGTTAACAAGTACATAATTAATCTAGTGGAGCCAAAATATAAGGTGACTCAACAGTACCATTTCCTTCTCCACTTAACTCAACTTTTTTAGAAAGTGATAATGCAGGCCGAACCCCTTTAGCGCTGTCCACGACGGGGCCGCTGCCAAAACCCCCGTTGATCACGAAACGGACGACAGCACCGTAGCCGTAGAGGTTGAGAGGGGACAGCAACCAATAATCATCACCATTATTTAAGTAATTAGTATCTAAATAATAATTACCAAAGGCAAGAAGTGCTTCTTTCGAAGTTAATAATCCAACTGGATAATCTAAAGCATTATTTCCATAACCTAGTGTTCCTCCAGAATCTACTTTCAATGTAAATTGATCTTCCTTATCTTGACATGTTAATCTATAATTACTATAATCGTTAAATTGCAAATATGTTGTTAAACTTCCTCCACTTGGATTCCATCCACTTGCAGATAAATTTGTTAT
>CAKOMS010000032.1 GCA_934096735.1 uncultured Bacilli bacterium
TGCATTAATTATAAAACACCACAAGAATTATTTAATGAGTATTTATATGAATGTTGCACTTGATTTGACAAATTATCCCACAAATAAATCTGCAAAATTTACTATTACATCAATGTTCATTTTTAATAAATCCATAAAATCGAAAAGAGTTATAGTTGCTTTAAATGTTGTACTTCCTTCATAAATATCTTCGAACACAATAAGTGTATTGTTTGGATTTTCATTACTAACTAAATAATAATGGCCATGTGCTATTGAATTTCTTATTCCATTTATTATTGCTCTATTTATTAAGTGTTTTTCATTATTTTGTTTATAAGCCTGCGCAATTTGAAGTTGAGATGCTAATGCATTTTCCTCTTGAATTAAAGCATTATAATGCTTGCCTAAGTTTTGCAATTTTTGAAGAATTATTTTTTCAACATTTGGTTTGCCTAAGTTAACGATGTTGTTGTACTCTGATTTTGCTTTATTTATACTTTCTTCTTTTTCTTTTACTCTTTTTGATTTTGCAGTAACTTGTTCCTGTAAATTTTGTATGGGTCCTTCATCAATAGTATATTTTTCAACATTTAAAAGAGACAAGTCAAGAAGGCTATAATCTAGGCCTGTACTTGGTTCTAGAGTATATTCATTTTTATTATTCAAAAAACTATCATTGCCGTATGAGAAAAAAGAATTAAAAACTGCTATATTTGCTGACAATATTTCTTCGTAACTTACAGAAACGTTTTTGTACATTTCTTTTTTTAGTGCCGTTGATAATGCTTTTTCATTAACTGTTCCATTTTTATATGCTGTTGTTAGAAGCATTAAATTGGTTACTGATGATTTTATTAAATTTGATTTTTGGCCTTCGTTCATTCTATTATTGACTAATTGTCTTATTAATTCTTCTTTTTGAGCTCTTTTAAGATTGTTTGGTATAAGTGACACAAGGCTTTTGGATAATTCATCTATTTCACTTGTTGTTAACCTTCTTGTTTCCCATTCAAAATTATATGAATCTTTTACTTCCTGCTCATAATTATATAGTATTTGTGGATCTCTTGAAGAAATGTATGATGTATAAATATCATTTGTTTTGTCTTTTATATTCTTGTCTGGTTCACTTCCATCTTTAGGAGTTATTTTAAAATGAAATATTTCCATTGATTTTAAAAATTTATGTATATCTTCTTGAGTGCTTAATGAATTAGATGAATCACTTGATTTTTCACTTTGAAGTACGATCGTTCTTTCCGATAATTCATCTAAGAATATTTCACTTAATGAGAGTACAAAATTAACAAGTTTGTTGATATTAATGATAATTTCTTTTCCATCTGCTAAAAGAATAACTCTGCTGTGTTTTACATCTAAAATAAAATTACCATGTGCAAGTCTGTTTCTTAATGTTTGTATAAATTCTTCAATACTCTTAAATTTATATCCATTTATTTCTGGTATATTATTATTGAACGTTAATATTTCTTTACTTGCTTCGTATAATCTTATCTTTGAAACTTTAGATTCATATTCTAAGTTTCCTATGTTTTCAATCACGTCTTCTTTTATTGAGAAAAAAACATTTGAAATGAGTCCTACTTTAGCAGCATTTGCTACATCTTTTTCGAGTATGCTTTTATCGCTTACTTCACCAGATAAAAAAGAAAACAAAAAATTTGAATAAGCAAGTGTTCCATAACAATAATCTTTTAATGTACTAATTTTTTTCATATTATTCCTTTCTTTTTTTATTATTTAATAAGTTTAATTAGTTAATATCAAATAATTCTATTCTTTTAATTTGTATTCTCCATAATAATTCCAAATATTTAATTGTCCTTTTGCTGGTATTGGGTGAATTAATGTTACGTCTTTTATTATCCAAGCGTATCTACAAATTTTATAGTCACCTAAAAGATATTCATTAGAATTTTGTTTTATTTCTTTTAAAAATTTTTCATCCATGTAAATACAATCAACAAGGTTGCATCTACATATGATATTACCATAATTCATGCTCATATTTTTTATTATGTTTTCTATATAATCGTTTGAAAGAATTTCTTTTGCTAAAGTTTTTCCACTTGCATGAATAAACATTTCTCCTCGGTAGTTTGTTTTCCAACTTCTAGTTTCGATTTTTTTCTTACCGTTTGCAATTAGAGTTGCAAATGGTTCTTTTATACTTAACACTTTCATTTTTGGGGCTCCTTAGATTTGTAATTATTATAACATACGATTTTAATTTTTATAAAATTTAATCTTGATGTTTTTATATATATTGTAATAATTTAGAATGGAGAACTCTATCTTTCTTCAAACTCAAAAAATATATCCTAATCTTAAAAATATTTTTAATTATATAAAAAATTCAACATATTTAACATCTGTTCTTTGTCTTTTTCAAATCTTTTCTTATCAATACCTATTAATATTTTTTCTATATCTTTTATAAATGGCTCTATTGTTCCACTAAATAATTTTTTATTAAACCATAAAAATAACACTTTTTTAATATTTTTAATCTTATAACCTTCAATCATTTTTATTTGAGGATTCATTTTCATATACATTGAATCCTTTTTTTTAAATAATCCATGATATTCTCCTAATGATTTATTTATTTTAGGTGATAATTCTATTAATTTTTTAAAAAAGTTAGCTGCATTATAATGATACATAAATGGTTTATTCTTTATTGTAAGATATGTACTATACAAATCAAAATATAGTTCATATACATTATTAATAATAGTTTTCTTAGCCGAAAAATATTGACATAATGCGGTTACCAAACCAACTATTGCTCCATACTCTAAATTAGTAATTAAGTTATAATACCATACTTCATATGAACTACACATTTGTGTAATTAATGACACTATTACCATTAAACTTAATACAATTATAATTACTTTTGACTCTTTCATACAAAACCTCCTAATTAATTAGTATTATAACATATATAATGATAATTTCTAAATAATGAGGAGCACAATTCACTTTGCAAATAAGAATATATGAATTAAAATACGTAGTTTTAATTACATCTGACTACTATTTGTTGTACAACAAAAAAATGAGAGCTTTCGCTCTCTTCAGGGGGTTTTGGTTGATTCACTCTCACCTTTGAATTCGTAAGAGTTATATCATATAGCATGATGTCTATCATGCTACATTAATCATATTATAATTAATTAACTTTGTCAATTATGAAACTTAATAATTTACACTATATTGTTATTTATACTTTTTATATGACAAAATACAACAACCTTTAATTAATAAAATTAATTTTATCAACTATATCTTTATATATTTTATTTGTTAAATACTTCCCACTTACTAAATATTCTTCACTGTCTTTTTGAGTTTGGAGTAATATTTCATAATCTTTTTTTAAGTTAACAATTTTAAAAGCTAAATCTCCACTTTGTTTTTCGCCAAAAATATCACCACTACCTCTTAATTCAAAATCCTTTTCACTTATGTAAAATCCATCATTACTTTCTTCTAAAACTTTAAGCCTTTCTGTATCATAGTTGGACACTAAATAACAATAACTTTGAGTATCATTTCTTCCTACTCTGCCTCTCAATTGATGCAGGGTTGCAAGTCCAAATCTTTCTGCATTAAATATCACTATCATTGTTGAATCTTTAATATCTACTCCAACCTCTATTACTGTTGTAGATATTAATATTTTTATTATTCCGTTTTTAAAATCGTTCATTATTGATTCTTTTTCTTGTTTACTTTTTTTACCATGAAGAACTCCGATGTTTATTTGATTATTAAAGGCAATATTCATTTTTTCTTCTAATTCAAGTACACTTTTTAAATCTAATTCATTATTATTTTCAATTAATGGCGACACAACATAAATTAAATGACCTTTTTTTATTTCTTCTAACATCATAAAAAGTACTTCTTTTATTTCTTTTTCCTTTTTTAATTTTGTAATTACATCTAATCGCCCTTTTGGTTTGGTTTTGATAATTGACAAATCTAAATCGCCATAAATTGTCAAGGCATATGTTCTTGGTATTGGTGTTGCACTTAAATATAATACATCTGTGCTATTTCCTTTTTGTGAAAGAATTTCTCTTTGATTAACTCCGAATCTATGTTGTTCATCTACTACTACTAGTCCTAAATTTTTATATATGATGTTTTCACTAATTAAAGAATGAGTACCGATTAATAAATCAATCTCACCTTTTTTTAATTTTTCATAGATTATATCTTTTTCTTTCTTTTTCATTGCTCCAGTTAATAGTTCGATGTTTATTTTAATTCTTTTGAGAATTTTTTTGATATTGCTAAAATGTTGTTCTGCAAGTATTTCTGTTGGTGCCATAAGAGCGCTTTGATATCCACTTAAGAAATTCATATAAATTGCAAAAATTGCAACAACTGTCTTTCCACTCCCAACATCTCCTAGTACTAATCTGTTCATTCTGTAGTTACTTTTTAAATCGTTAAATATTTCTTTTATACTTTTTATTTGATCTTCAGTTAATTCAAAAGGTAATATTTTCATAAAATCATCGATTATAGTTATGCTTTGATTTTTCGGTATTCCTGTTGCTTTTTTGTTTAATTCTTTTAAGTAATTTATTTTAAACATGTACTCAAATAATTCTTCATATTTTAATCTTACTGAAGCTTTTTTTATTTCTTCAACAGATTTTGGTTTGTAAATATAGTTTAAGGCATCCGATTTGCTTATAAAATTATATTTTTTTTGATATTCCATAGGTAGATGTTCTAATGGTAACTCGTAATTAAGTGATTCTAATATTATATTTGATAAAAACGAATTTTTTAAGCCTTCTGTTAAATGATATACAGGTTCTATTTTGTTATTTTCTATATCGAATTTAATATCACTTGCTATAAAAGTTTTTTTTAACTTATTATACTTACCAATTAAAATTATTTCTTTTCCAATATTTAAATTTTTTTTCAAAAAAAATCTATTATAAATTTTAACATTAAATGTATAACCATCAGATGATGTTAAAAAAGTCAATATATTTAGATTTTTTTTAATATATGAGACTCTTCCTTCTCCTGCAATTGTCCCCTTGATGACACAATTTTCGTTATCTTTCACCGCGTTTAATTTACTTATAGAATAACAATTATATTTATACGGATAATACTCTTGTAAATCATTTATAGTTTTTATGTTTAAAGAATTCAGTTTTTTTTCTTTATCTTTTCCTATTCCTTTTATTTCGTTTAAATTCATGATAACACCTTTAAGCTTACATACTTTTTCATTTTTATTTAAAAATACTATTATAATATATCATACATTTGTTGCTATTTCAAATTTTGAAAATAAAATGTATTAATTACTATTATAAGGACATACTAATTACCGGACAAATAATATAGAAATTTGGCAAAATATAAATGGTGATTGAAATGACGGCATTTAAAAGAGATTTTCATTTTGATGAAAATATTATGCGAACTGTGTCAAAAAATATTAAGAAATACAGATTAGAGGCCGGTATTACTCAAGAACAACTTGCAGTAGATATTGGTAAATCATATGACTTTACTAGAAGACTTGAATTCAAAAAGGGTGAAATTGGATGTTCATTAGATACTCTTTATAGAATATCTGTAGTTCTTAATACAAAAATGGATAAATTTTTCGAATAATATTTAATTAAAACAATCTTGATAAAAAAAGAATAAAAAAATAGACCATTAACTAGTCTAAATTATTTATTCTTTTTTGTTTTAGTATCATTTTGAATAAATTTAACTTTAACACCTTTAACTTTTCCAAATTGTTTTTTTATACCTTTTGGTAAGTTTTTCTTAATTACTTTCATTTTAACACCTCGCGATAAAATTATAACACGAAAATTAAAAAAAATATGTTTTTTTGCTAAATATTTGGTTATTTAATTAATTTTTTTAATATAATTCTTTACATGTTCCACTTGTAGGTCTATAAAAGCAATGGTTTTTATATCTTCCTGCTAATGGCTGGCTATACCAATAATTAGTACAGTTATTAGTACCAGGTGCATAAAACCATAGAGCATGTGTTGCTGGATAATAGTATTCTCCTATTAAAGTTCTTTTTGCTAAACTTTTTTCTTTTTCAGTAGCTCTTGCTTGATATAATGAACTATTTATTCCAGAAAATTGATTTTTTTGATTTATAGCGTCTGTTATTGAATCGATATTTTTAAATGTTAAGCAGTTTGCTACAACTCTATTTATAACGACATTTCCTACCATTAGCATGCCAATATCTCCTTCGTTTAATGCTTCAGCTCGCATAATTCTTGCCAACATATCTAATTCTTTTGTTGAATAATTGATTAACATAGTCTCACCTTCTATATATTATGCTAGTTTTTTTAAAATATTTATGATATAATTTTTTTGTAGCCAATTAGGGGCGTGGTATAATGGTAGCATAGGAGTCTCCAAAACTTTTGATGGGAGTTCGATTCTCTCCGCCCCTGCCAAGAAAATACCGATTTTTTCCTTATAAAGCAAGGGAAAAATCGTTTTTTTATGTGAAAATTATTATTGTTGATAAAAGAATTGTTCCAAATAAAAGACTTATATCCTTTAACTCAATAAAAGAGTGAAACACATTTAAGTTCCACTCTAACTTAATATTATTTTTAATTATGTGAGTTAAA
>CAKOMS010000033.1 GCA_934096735.1 uncultured Bacilli bacterium
AAATAAAAAAATTGACTAATATTTATTATCTGATAAAATTAAATTAAATGGTGCGGTTGAAATTACAATATAAAAAATAATAAAAAATAGTTAAGTTTTTTATTATTTTTTTATGTTATAATACCTTTTAAGAAAGAAGGAGTAATATGGTTTACTTGAAAAACTTTACCTTACTAGATGATTATCAAGAACATTGTGTAGTTTGTTACGAAGAAAGAAGAAAGGTATTTAATAGCTATTACCCAATGCACTTATTTTCAAATAAATCATTTAAGAATATAAAATTTGATAGAATTACTATTTTTTATGGTGGTAATGGTTCTGGTAAAAGTACACTTTTAAATATAATAGCAGAAAAACTAGGAGCAGATAGAAAATCAAGATTAAATAAGGGTTCTTATTTTGATTTATATGTAAAACATTGTGAATATGAAATGAGTTATGAATATCCTTGTGAAATTAAAGTAATAACAAGTGATGATGTATTTGATTATTTATTAAATATAAGATCTATTAATGCAAATGTAAATAGAAGTAAAGAAAGACTTAGTAAAGAATATTTAGAATATAAATTTAATGATAAAAATAGTTCATTTGATAACTATGAAGAATTAAAAAATAGTTATGATGCAAAAAGTAATACTATGTCAAAATTTGTAAGAGAAAGACTTGGAAATAATAATATAATTGAGTGTTCAAATGGAGAGTCTGCTTTAATGTTTTGGGAAAGAGAAATAGATGCAAATAGTATTTATATATTAGATGAACCAGAAAATAGTCTATCTGCAGAAAACGTTTTAAAATTAAAGAAATTTATAGAAGACTCAGAAAGATTTTATAATTGTCAATTTATTATATCAACTCATTCACCATTTTTACTTAATTTAAATGAAGCCTTAATATATGATTTAGATGAAATACCAGTAAAAACAAAAAAATGGACAGAACTACCCAATGTAATTACATACTATAATTTTTTTAAAGAACATAATTCTGAATTTAATAAAGAGTAATCTTATGATATAATAACTATGTATTAAAATATGGAGTGATGAATTTATGATATACCTAGATTATAGTAGTACTACACCAATGTGTATGGAAGCAATGGATAGTTATTTAAAAGTAAGTAAAGAATATATTGCATCTGTTTCAACAAATAATAAACTAGGTAAAAAATCTAAAGACTTACTTACTGAAACTACTAAAGAATTAAGTGATATATTTAATATAATGAGTGATGAAATTATATATACAAGTGGAGCAACTGAAGCAAATAATATGGCTTTAATAGGTTATGCTATGCAAAATCATAAAAAAGGAAATCACATTATTGTATCTCGTTTAGAACACCCTTCTGTTTATGCAATATGTAATTATTTAGAAAATAATGGTTTTGAAATAAGTTATGTTTTAAATGATGAAGAAGGATTAGTATCTTTTGAAGATTTAAAAAGACTTATTAGAGAAGATACAATTCTTGTAAGTATTGCAGCAGTTAATTATGAAACTGGAGTAAGACAACCTCTTAAAATGTTAAGACAAATTATAAAAAAAGAAAATGAACAAACAATATTTCATTCAGATTTAAGTCAAGCCTTAGGTAAAACAGTTATAAATTTTAGAGATATTGACTTAGGAAGTGTTTCAAGTCACAAAGTAAATGGTCCAAAAGGAATTGGTTTTTTATATAAAAATAGTTTAATAAAACTTGCTCCTCTTATGTATGGAAATAATAAAAATAAAAACTATAAACCTGGAGAAATACCACTACCTTTAATAGTAGCAATGTCTAGTGCAATAAAAAGTAGTATTAAAGATTTAGATAAAAAAGAAAGATATATTAATTTATTGAATGAAAGATTAGTATCAAAATTAAATTCTATTGATGGAGTTATAATTAATAAATCAAAATATTCTATTCCTCATATTTTAAATATAAGTTTAAAAAATGTTCCTTCAGAAAGTTTAATAACAAACTTATCTAATAAAGAAATTTATATAAGTGGTAATATTGGTAACGAAATATCTAGTAGTGTAATGGCACTTTATAATGATATTGAAAGAAGTAAAAATAATTTAAGAATAAGTTTATCATCAAATACTACTGTTTTAGAAATTAATAGATTTTTAGAAGCTTTTGAAGTAGAATATAATAGACTTAAATTTTAGAAGGAGTGAATCTATTTAATGGAAAAAATAATTTTATTAAAATATGCAGAATTATCTACTAAGAAAGATAATAGAAATTTCTTTTTAAGAACACTTAGTGATGATATTGAAAAAAAATTAAAAGGTTTAGTTACAGTTTCTTATGATTATGGAAGAATGTTTTTAAAATTTGATGATAATAAATATGATGAAGTTATTGAAAAGTTAAAAACTGTTTTTGGAATACATGAAATAGTACCAGCATATATAATGAATTCAAAAGATATTGAAGACATAAAAAATAATTTAATAGAAGTTTTAAAAAAAGAAAAGTTTAATACTTTTAAAGTAGATGTTAAAAGAAGTGATAAAACATATCCAATTGATGGAATGGAATTAAGAAAAGTATTTGGTAGTCATATATTAAAAAATATAGATAATATAAAAGTTGATGTTAATACACCAGATATTATTGTAACTGTTGAAATAAGACAAAAAGAGGTACTTATTTATTCAAAAGGTATAAAAGGAATAGGTGGTTACCCAGTTGGTTCTTTAGGAAAAGGATTATTAATGTTAAGTGGAGGAATTGATTCACCTGTGGCAGGATATCTTGCTATAAAAAGAGGAGTAAAATTAGAAGGAATATATTTTGAAAGTCCACCTCATACAAGTGAATCTGCTAAAGAAAAAGTTAAAAGTTTAGCTAAAATATTAACTAAATATAATAATGAAATTAAATTACATGTAATTAATTTTACTGAAATACAAGAAGAAATATACAAAAATATACCTCATGAATATTTAATTACTATAATGAGAAGAATGATGTATAGAATTAGTGCAATAATATCAAGTAAACATAATTGTAAAGTTATAGTAAATGGAGAGTCAATTGGACAAGTTGCTAGTCAAACACTTACAAGTATGAGTGCAATTAATGAAGTAGTAAAAATACCTGTAATAAGACCAGTATGTACATTTGATAAATTAGAAATAATTGATATAGCAAAAAGAATAAAAACATATGAAACAAGTATTTTACCATATGAAGATTGTTGTACAATTTTTGTGCCAGCTCATCCAGTAATTAATCCAGTTAAAGAAAAATGTCATGAATATGAATCATTAATAGATTATGAAAATCTTATCTATAAAGCAGTTAAAAATGATGAAATAATTGTTATAAAAAATGAAGAAGAATTAGAATTTAAAGATTTATTATAGTATTTTATTTTTAGTAATAAGCCATAATATAAATGGTGATAGTGTGAAATATAAAAGTAATTATAAAGGAAGTAATATTGAAAGTACTAATTATTTAGAAAGAATGTATTCATATTCTAATCCATATGAATATAATATTGATACAAATTATAAAGATAAAATAATAAAAGATATAGAAGTTGTAAAATCAATTACACATGAAGACAGAAGAAAATAGAAACTGTCTTTTTTCTTTACATTAACTGGATTCTTAGTTTACAATATGTTATAATTTAGATATAATTTTTTAGGAAGAGGTGTAGAAAATATGAAAATATTATCTGTAAATGTTGGAAGTTCTTCTTTAAAAGGATCGTTAATTGAACTTCCAGAACAAAAAGTACTAGCAACTAGTTATTTTGAAAAAATTGGTATGGCCGGATCTTTTTATACTATTAAAATAAATGGTGAAAAAATAAGAAAGGAAGTTAATTTAGTAGATCACTCAGTAGCAGTTTCTAAATTACTTGAAGAATTAATTGAAAATAACATTATTTCTTCAATAGATGAAATTGATGGTGTAGGACATAGAATTGCTTTTGGTGGAACAACTTTTGAAAAATCTGTTATATTAGATGAACAAGCATTAGAAGAATTAGCTAAATATAATGATTTAGTACCACTTCATGGACCAGTTCATATTATGGGTGTAAGAGCATTTATGAAGATGCTTCCGAATGTTAAAAATGTTGGGGTTTTTGATACTGCATTTTTAAGTACAATGGATGAAGAAAAATATATTATGCCAGTACCATATGAATGGTATGAAAAATTTGGCATAAGAAGATTTGGATATCATGGTACAAGTCATAGATTTATTGCTAAAACTGTACAAGAATTCTTTAAAAGAGATGATTTAAAAATTATTTCTTGTCATATTGGAAGTGGAGCATCAATATGTGCAATAGATAGTGGAAAAGCAATTGATACATCTATGGGTATGGGTGCAAATTCTGGTTTAATGATGGGAACTAGATCTGGAGATGTTGATAATTCAATTATTCCATATGTTATGAAAAAAACTGGTAAAACTCTAGATGAAGTTTATAATGATTTAAATAAAAAGAGTGGACTTTTAGGAATAAGCGGAGTATCAAGCGATAGCAGAGATGTAGAAGAAGCTAGTGCAAATGGTAATCATAGAGCTAAATTAGCTGAAGAAATATATGCAAGAGAAATATCTAATTATATTGCAATGTTTAATAATGAATTAAATGGAGCAGATGTAATTGTATTAACTGCAGGTATTGGAGAAAACTCAAGTCATATGAGAAAGATGATACTAGATAGAATTAGCAGTTTAGGAGTTAAGTTAGATGAATCTAAGAATGATTTTCGTGGAGAATTTAGATTAATTTCTACTGAAGATAGTAAAATTCCAGTATACGTAATTCCAACTGATGAAGAATTAATGATAGCACTTGACACTATGGACTTAATTAGTTAAGTGGGTGATTAAAATAATTAATAAAAGATTATTAAATAAATTATATAAAGCAGTAAAATCCTATGATGAAATAGTAATTGCAAGACATGTAGGACCAGATCCTGATGCAATAGGAAGTGAAATAGCCTTAAGAGATTCAATAAGACTAACATTTCCAGATAAAAAAGTTTACGCAGTGGGATTATCTGTTTCAAGATTTAAAAGTTATGGAATATTAGATAGACCTAATTATGAAGAATTAAATAAACCATTACTAATAGTATTAGATGTTCCAAATATGGCTAGAATTGATGGAATAGAAAATTTAAAATATGATGAAATATTAAAAATAGATCATCATCCAAAAGAAGATATAAAAGCAAAATTTGAATGGATTGATGAAACAAAATCTAGTACTTGTCAAATGGTAACTGAATTTATCTTATATACAAAACTTAAATTAGATCAAAAGATAGCAGAAAATTTATTCTTAGGAATAGCATCTGATAGTGAAAGATTTTCTTTAAAAAATACTACTTATGAGACTTTTGAAACTGTAAAAGAATTAATAAAACAAAGTAAAATAGATTTTACTAATTTATATGATATTTTATATACAAGACCAATGAGTGAACATAAGTTTATAGCATATATTACAAATAACATAATAATTGATGAAAATAAACTTGGATATATAAAAATAAATGATAATATTTTAAAAGAATTTAAAGTTGATGCATCTACACCAAGTAATTTAATAAATAACTTTAACTTTATTGAAGAAATGCTTGTATGGATATTTATAACTGAAGATGTTAAAAATAAACAATATAAGATAAGCGTAAGAAGTAGAGGACCTATAATTAATACTATTGTTAGTAAATATAACGGTGGGGGACACAAGTTTGCTTGTGGAGCTAGATTAGATAACATGGAAAGTATTGATAATCTAATTAAAGAATTAAGTGAAGCTTGTAAAGAATATGAAAATACTTTGTTACAAGAATAAAAAAGGTAATATTTATGAAATAACATTGTCTAATAAAGAAAAAATAACTTTGTATGATGATGTTATTTTAAAATATAATCTTTTAATTACTAAAGAAATTAAAGATAATGAACTAAATAATATTTTAAAAGATAATGATAAAATAAAAGCATATTTATCAGCAATAAAATATATAAGAGTTAAATTAAGAACTGAAGATGAAATAAAAAAGAAATTAAAAGATTATGATAAAGATACTATAAATTATGTTATAAATAGATTAAATAAAGAAAAATATTTAAATAATGATTTATATATTAAAGCATATATAAATGACAGTATTAATTTAAAATTTGAAGGTCCAAATAAAATATTATATGATTTAAAGAAAATGAAATTTAAAGAAGATGAAATAAATAATTATTTATTGAAAGTAGATAATGATATATGGATAAATAAAATTAGAAAATATATAAAAAAGAAAATTGAAACAAATAAAAGTTTATCTAAAATATTTTTAGAAAAGAAAATAAAAGAAGATTTATTTAATAAAGGCTTTTATAAAGAAGATATAGATAATACATTAAATGAATTTACTATAGAAGAAGATAAATCTATATACGAAAAAGAATATACAAAATTAAAAAATAAATTAAGTAAAAAATATTCTAACGAAGAACTAGAATATAGAATCAAAATTAGTTTATATAAGAAAGGATTTAATCAAAACAATGATTAAATTTTTTCCTAAATTGAAATTTGAACCGCACCACTAGGGTGCGGCTTTTTGATATAATAAAGGAGCCAATTCCCGGCA
>CAKOMS010000034.1 GCA_934096735.1 uncultured Bacilli bacterium
CCCGATTAGCTCAGTCGGTAGAGCGCACGGCTGTTAACCGTTAGGTCGTAGGTTCGAGTCCTACATCGGGCGCCATAGTGTATATTAACTCATATTTGAAGTATGAGTTTTTTAATGTTTTAAAATAAAAAGTAGATGAATTAAATTGTTTCATCTACTTCTTCTTTTTTTACGAGAACTCTTTTTCTTGCTTTTCCTAAATTTTTAATATCTATAATTTCAGGAATTTCTATTTCTTCTTCTTCAAGTCCATAACTATCTTTAAGATGCATAACCATTGTTCTATAAATGTCTATAGCTTCTTCATACTTTCTTTCTTTAATTTTCTTTACACAGGGTTGTAAGAAGAATTTAAGTAATCCTGCTGCTTGTCTAAAATTATCTTTTTCTTTTGCAATTAAATAACTTATTTTAGGACCAATTTGATCATATTCTAATAATAGTGGTATATATTCGTCATCTTTTTTTAAAAAATTTTCTCTAAAGTCTCTTAAAACAGTTAATACTTCACAGTCGTCATTATATCCTAAAATATTGCATACTACTGTAGTAATAAAACAATCTGAGTCTTTTGGCTTTTTAGATTCATCTAATACAAAGTCATAACTGCAAGCTCTATCAGTAGGTTCTTTGTATCCTCTTCCTTCTTTACACCAGTACTTATCTTTACAAGTGTATCTTTCTTTATTGCTCCATTCTAATTTAATACATTGTCCACATACATAATCCATTTGTATTTTCCCCCTTTGTAGTTGACTAATATTATATATTAATTTTATTTTTTGTCAAGGTGTGGTATACTAATTAATAGGTGATACCAGTGAAAGAAGAGTTTTTAAGTATAATTGATGTTTATGGTGATGATTTAACAAAAAAGACATATATAACAGATCCTGCAATTGCAAGAGATGATGAGATTAAACAATGTATATTAACACTTTTAACACCAGAAAAGAGTGCTCTTTTAGTAGGTAAAGCTGGTATTGGTAAAACTGCTATTGTTGAAGGACTTGCATATCGTATACAAAATAATATGGTACCAGATGCTTTAAAGGGCTGGAGTGTTATAAAAATAAACGTTGCTAGTTTAATTGGTACTGAATCTAAAAATGGTGATACTCAAAGTAAGTTAGATGTTATTATTAGAGAAATTGCTAATAGAGAAAAAACTATATTGTTTATTGATGAAACACATTTACTTGTAAATAGAAGTGGTGGAGTAGATTTTGCAAATTTATTAAAACCTAGTTTAGATAGAGGATCAATTAAAATGATTGGTGCTACTACTAATGAAGAATATGAAACATATATACTTAGAGATAGAGCATTTTTAAGAAGATTTCAAAAGATTGATGTACTTGAAACAGATAAACCTACTACTGTTAAAATATTAATGGGTACTATACCAAAACTTGAAAAACAAATTGGAGTAAAAATTAATTATGCTCCTTATCAAATAGAAAAATTTATGAAATTTATTGTAGATATGACTGATGAATATAAAAGAGTTTATGAAGTATCTAGTAGATATCCTGATATATGTTTAACTATTGTATCAAATGCATTTACTTATGCACTTTATGATAATGAAAAAGTTGTTACTTCTAAACATTTTTATAAAGCTATATGTAATTGTAAAAGTGTTTATGAAGATGTAAAGAGAAAAGAAATTGAAAACTTTAAAGTTGAATTTGCTGATTATATAAAAAATGAAGGCGTTAATTTAGAAGATAAAGATTAAATTTGTTGCTTTTTTCTTTTTTTTTTGATACAATCTTTTCGTACAGTTATGGCGCTGTTGGTGAAGTGGTTAACACGCCGGATTGTGGCTCCGGTATGCAAGGGTTCGATTCCCTTATAGCGCCCCATTTTTAATAAATACTCAACTTTGAGTTAATAAAAAAAGTCCAGTGATGGATTTTTTTAAATTTTAGATTTATTTTTCGTTAATGTGATTATATTTAATATTGATGGAATAGCAACTAAGGTTAAAGAAATAATTAGAATTAAATCAAAATCAAAATTAGATGCTCCATATTTTAATTCATACATATAATCATCAACTGCCTCTGGTATACAACACGCAATTATAATAATTTTTATTATACTAGAGATATAAGAGTATTTTAAACCATTCTTTATTTTGTTTATACTTATTAAATAATCTAAAAATATTATAATAAATGCAGTAATGGATGGTAGTATAAATATTGCTCCTATCTTTCCAAAATCTGTTGCTTTAAGACTAAGTAATCCTACTATTAAACCAATTAGTGCAAGTATTAATCCTATAATACTACATATAACGCTTACTATTTTTAAAGTTTTATTTTTATTCATATTGTTTACATCCTTTATATGGATTATAACATTATATTAAATATTAATTTATATTATTTTTGTTTAATAAGAATTTTATGTATTCAAGTTCTTTTTTTAATTCGGTAAAATCATTGCTATTGTTTCTAATATTATTATTATTATTTATTCCGTCCGGTGAAGTATTATATTTATCGTACAAACCGACACTTTCTTTGTTATTTTGATTACTTTGAGTTACTGTTATTTGTTGTGCTGCGATTGTTAAAAGTATTTGGCCAATTTCTTCAAAAAAATTTCCTATGGAGTTTTGTTCATTTGCATCCAAACTTGGAGCGATTAGGTATGCTGCTAATACTCCTACTAGGGAAAATTCATAGGGATCTAATTTGTCTAACCAATTAGATAATGCACTATAATTTTGATTTGTAAAATTGTTGAAATATTCATTATTCATACAAAACTCCTATATAAGTATATGTTTCTATTGTTCTTTAACTTTCCTTGAAAGATTGAGAATATTATGATACTATTTTTAAGTAAGTAATTATTTTTATTGTAGTGGTTTATATAATAAAAAAAACTAACCAATTGGTTAGTAATTAATTAATGGAGCAGGTGATGGGAATCGAACCCACGTTAATAGCTTGGAAGGCTATAGTTCTACCATTAAACTACACCTGCGTTACATGAAATATAATAACATAATAGTAAAAATAATTCAAGTATAAATTAATAAAAAGAATGTAGGTATTTTTATGAGTGAGAAGAAAAGATTATTTATTGATAGAAAGGATGCTACTAGATGTAATGATGTTACAGGTTTAAATCAAATACTTGTTGATTTGAAACCTAAAAGATCATTGAGTGAACTTTATATTAATCAAAAATTTGATGTTACTAATTTAGTTAAATATGTTGAAGGTAAAAAAAGTGAAAATTTGAAAATTACTTATTTTCATGCATTTACTACTGCAGTTGGTAAATTACTTTATTTAAGACCTTTATTAAATAGGTTTGTAAGTAATAGAAGAGTTTATGAACATGATGATGTTACTGTGTCGTTTGTTATGAAAATAGATTTTGAAGATAAAAGTCAAGAAGTTATGGTAATTCTTCCTATATTAAGTAACGATAATATATATACAATTAGTGAAAAAATAAGTAATAAAGTTAATAGTGTAAGAAGTCATAAAGATATGGGTAGTGGTGCTAATAATGCTATACAAGTTTTAGGTAAACTTCCTAATATAGTTAGAGTTCCGCTTGTTGGAGCATTTAAGTTTTTAGATAATAAAGGGTTGTTACCTAGTAGTTTAGTACAAGATAATATTTATTATAGTAGTATGATAGTATCAAATATAGGTACTTTAAAATGTGATGGTATATATCATAATGTTACTGATTTTGGTACTTGTTCAGGACTTATTACTATGGGAGAAATTAAGAAAAATATAATTAATGGAGAAGAAAAATATTTTTGTGAATTTGGTGTAACAATTGATGAAAGAATAGCTGATGGTTTTTATTTTATTAAGTGTTTAAAGTTATTACAAAATATTTTTGATAATCCTAATGTATTAGAGGAGAATGTAGATGAAAAAGTTGAATTTTAAAAAAGACACTAGAAAATGGTTAAAAGAATATGGTGATGCGAAAGCTAATTTAGAATATCCTAGTGGAAGTATGGTTGATGCTTTGATGAATGTTGCTAGAAAGTATCCTGAATATTATGCATATGAATATTTTGGAAATAAAGTAACTTATAGATCATTTATGAAACAAATAGAAGATACTGCTAAGGCTTTAAAAAATTATGGAGTATCTAAGGGTGATAAGGTAACTATTTGTATGCCTAGTACTCCTGAAGCTATATGTACTGTTTATGCTGTTAATTTAATTGGAGCAGTATCTAGTATGATACATCCTTTATCTTCTGAAAAAGAGATAGAAAATTATATTAACCAAGCTAATTCTCATTTTGTTATTACATTAGATATTGTGTTAGAAAAAATATTAAAAATTAAAAAAAATACTAAATTACAAAAGATTATAGTTGCTTCTGCAGCATCTAGTTTACCTCCTTTGAAACATTATTTATATAAAGTAACTAATTATAAAAAAAGAATTAAAATACCTAGAGATGATGAGGATATCGTACTTTGGAGTACTTTTATAAATAGTGCAGTGGATTTTGTTGGGGTCTGTCATGAACCGGGTAATGCAAATGATTTAGCGGTTATTCTTTATAGTGGAGGCACTACGGGTGATCCTAAGGGTGTAATGCTTTCTAATTTGTGTTTTAATGCAGTTGCTATGGGAGCACATGAAATGATTAAACAATCTATTCCAGGAAATTCAGTATTATCTTTACTTCCAATATTTCATGGTTTTGGGTTAGCAGTATGTATTCATACACCTTTAATATGTGGTATGAAATGTATTTTAATTCCTCAATTTAATGCTAAGAAGTTTGCAGATCTTATTAAAACTACAAAACCTAATTTTTTAGCAGGAGTTCCAACTTTATATGAAGCTTTATTAAAACAAAAATTAAAACCAAGAGATTTGGAATGTGTTGAAGCAGTTATTTCTGGGGGAGATATATTAAGTCCTGAACTTAAAAAGAAGGTTGATGAGTATTTAATAAATCATGGATCTTTTGCTAAAGTTAGACCTGGTTATGGACTTACTGAGGCTACTGCTGCAATATGTCTTGCTAAAGAAGATGGTTATGTTGAGGGATGTATTGGTATTCCTTTTCCAGATACATATATTAAAATTGTAAGAATAGATACTCATGAAGAGGCAGAACCTTTAGAAGATGGAGAAATATGTATAAGTGGACCTACTATAATGATGGGTTATTTAAATAATGATAAAGAGACCAATGAAGTTCTTAGATATCATGATGATGGTAGAGTATGGTTACATACTGGTGATGTTGGATGTATGAGAAAAAATGGTACAGTAATATTTAAACAAAGAATTAAAAGAATTATTGTATCTAGTGGATATAATATTTATCCATCTTATATTGAAAATATTATTATTAGTCATCCTAAAGTTTTAACTTGTACTGTAATTGGGGTTCCACATCCTTATAAGGGACAAGTTGCTAAAGCATATATTGTACTTCAAGATGGAGTAGAAGAAACTAGTGAACTTAAAAAAGAGATAATTGATTTATGTAAGAAGCATGTTAGTAAATATAGTTTACCAGTTGCTTATGAGTATAGAAAAAAATTACCTACTACTTTAGTTGGAAAAGTTGCTTTTACTAAGTTACAAGAGGAGAATAAAAATGAAGAAGAATGATAATTATTTTGGTTATCATTTTTTCTCTAGTATATTAAAATTTGTAGGAAATATAGTATATGGAGGAAAAGTAATAGGTAAAGAAAATTTAAATATTGATAATGGTTTTGTTTTAGCAGGGAATCATGTTAGTAGTGTTGATTGTTATCTTTTTTATAAAGCTTTAAAAAGACCTATTTATACAATTGGAAAAAAAGAGTTGTATGATAGTAAATTAGCTTGGTTTTTTAAGATTATGAATGTTATTCCAGTAGATAGAAAGAATAAGAATCCTAAAGCTAAAGAAGAAGCAATTAATAAATTAAAAGATGGTAATATTATATTAATATTTCCAGAAGGTACTTTTCATAAGAAAGAAGGGGAATTATTATTACCTTTTAAACCTGGTGCAATAGATTTTTCTATTAAAGCAGATGTACCAATAGTACCTTTTGCTATTATTAGTAAATTTAAGTTTAGATGTAATCCAAAAATAGTATTTGGTAAACCTTTTTATGCTAAAGATATAAAAGAAGAAGATAGAATTAAATATTTAGAAGATGTAGTAAGAAATTTAATTATAGAGAATAGTTAGTTTAAAATTAACTGTTTTTTATTGTAAATTAATTAAATTTATAGTATCATTTTCATAGAAAGATAGAAAATAAGTAAGAGGAAAAACTTACTTACTCGGAGGTTGATAAGATGAAAAAAATAGACTTCCGGGGGGGGGGTTGTGAAACTCCTTCTTG
>CAKOMS010000035.1 GCA_934096735.1 uncultured Bacilli bacterium
TAGCTATGTATGGACGGGATAACCGCTGAAAGCATCTAAGCGGGAAGCCTCCTCCAAGATGAATTTTCCCATTCTTTATGAATTAAGTATCCTTATAGACTATGAGGTTGATAGGCTAGAGGTGGAAGCGTAGTGATACGTTGAGCTGACTAGTACTAATAATACGACAATTTAACTATTTAATTATTTAATTATTATTTTGATGAAGCATTATCAAGTTTTTAAAGGACAAAATCCTTTGTATGTGACGATAGCTTAGTGGACACACCTCTTCCCATCCCGAACAGAGAAGTTAAGCACTAATACGCCGACGATAGTGTATGCGAAAATAGGTAGTTGCATACTTTTTTTATGTCAAAAAATAAACTGAATAATGTTTATTGTAAAGATTAGTATTTACTCTTGTATTACTAATCGTTTTTTTTTATAATTAAAATGGTGATAAAATGAATTTTAAGTATGTCTCAAAGAATATTAATGATACCTTAACTTTAGCAGAGAACTTTGAAAGTGAAAAGTTTGAAAATATGGTTATATGCTTAGATGGAGAATTAGGAAGTGGTAAAACCGTATTTGTAAAAGGATTTGCTAAAGCATTAGGAATTGAAGAAAATATTACAAGTCCAACTTTCAATATAATAAAGGAGTATATAAATGGAGAAATGCCTCTTTATCATATGGATGTTTATAGACTAGATGAATTAAATGAAGATATTGGTATAAGAGATTATTACAATAAAGGAGGAATAACAATAATTGAATGGTCGGAACTTATAAAAAATGACTTACCTGATGAAAGACTAGAAATTAAATTTAAAATTATTGACGAAAATACTCGTGTATTAATATTTAATCCTTATGGAAAGAAGTATGAAGAACTATGTGAATCAGTTCTTTAAAGGAGGTATATAATGACTTTATTTATAGATACTCATTTTAGTGATGTGTATATAGTTTTATACGAAAATGGAGCAGTAATTAAAGAAAAATTAGTAAAAGACGAACGTCAAAATAGCAAAGTTATTATGCCTACAATAAAAAAAATATTAGGTAAAAAAATACCAAATGATATATTAGTAGTAAATGGACCTGGATCATTTACAGGAGTTAGAGTTGGTGTTACAATTGCAAAAGGACTAGCACAAAACTTAAATATTCCAATACGATGTATTTCTTCTTTAGAATGTTTAGCAAGTTCAGTTGAAGATTCAGAAAAAATAGTAGCATTTAGTGATAACAACGGTTATTATGTAGGTATTTTTGATGAGAATATTAGTTTAATTGGAAATTATGAATACATAAATAATAATAAATTTTTTGAATTTTCAAAATTATATGAAGTAAAAATTAACCCAAATTATAACATAAAAAAAATTATAGATTATGGTTTGTCTAAAGAACCAATTAACTATCATTTAGTAAATCCTGTTTATATTAAGAAAATTGATGTTGAAAAATGATAAGAAAAGCAGTAAAAAATGACATTCAAAGTATTAATGAGTTGGGAAGTACAATGTTTAATAACTTTCTTAACAAATTTAATATAAATGAATATTTAGAAAATACAAATTACATTATTTTAGTTGATAAAGAAAATAGTAAATTAAATGCATTTTTAATTTGTTATAAAAATATTGACTTTTATGAATTAGAACTAATAATAGTAGATGAAAAAGAAAGAAACAAAAAAATTGGCAGTGAATTATTAAACAATTTAATTATAAACAATTTAAAAAAAGATGATGAAATCTTATTAGAAGTAAAAACAAATAATGTAAATGCCATAAAGCTTTATAACAAATTTAACTTTAAAGTAATATCAATTAGAAAAAAATATTATGGCGATGAAGACGCCTATGTAATGAAGATGGTGATAGATTGAAAGATATAAATATATTAAGTATAGAAACCTCATGTGATGAAACAAGTATAGCAATTGTAAAAAATGGTAACGAAGTTGTAGCATTAACAATATTAACTCAAATGGATACTCATGCAAACTATGGTGGAGTAGTTCCAGAAATTGCCTCAAGAATGCATACAGAAAACATTACTATGGTTTTAGAGGAAACTTTAAAAAAAGCAAATATGAAAGTTTCAGATTGTGATGCAATAGCAGTAACATATGCACCAGGTTTACTTGGTTCTTTGCTTGTTGGAGTTGAATTTGCCAAAGTTCTATCATATGTATATAAGTTACCACTTATAAAAGTAAACCATTTAGTAGGACATATTTATGCAAACAAAATAGGAGATCATCTTAACTTCCCATGCTTAGCACTTGTAATAAGTGGTGGACATACAGAGTTAATTAAAATGACAGGTGATTACGAATTTGAAAAACTTGGAGAAACGCAAGATGATGCTATAGGAGAAGCATTTGATAAAGTTGCAAGAGTTATTGGCTTAAAATATCCAGGTGGACCAAATATTGAAAGATTAGCTAAAGAAGGAAGTCCAACATATAAATTACCGATACCTGTCAATGATAAAACATATAATTTCAGTTATAGTGGATTAAAAAGTAGTGTTATAAATATAGTTAATACTGAAAGAATGAAAGGTAATAAAATTAGAGAAGCAGATTTAGCATGTTCTTTTCAAACTGCAGCGGTTGATGAATTAAAAAGAAAATTAGAATTAGCACTAGAAGAGACAGATATAAAAAATGTCATAATAGCTGGAGGTGTTTCTGCTAATAATTATCTAAGAGAAGAGCTTAATAAACTATGTGAAAAATATGAAGCCAAATTAGTATTACCAGAATTTATTTATTGTACTGACAATGCTGCTATGATAGGAGCTGCAGCATATCCATTATATTTAAAAAAAGACTTTGCAGATTTAGACTTAAATCCCTCATCTCAAATAGATATTTGTTAATGTTGAAAACATTATACTTATCAACAAAATTTTATAAATTAACTTAATGTTTTATTTAAAATTAAAATATGATATAATATGAGCACATGGGGTAGTTTGGTTTCGACATATAAAAACTAGAAATGATTGCAAGTGGTAGACATACCTTAAATGTACAAAAAAATAAATAACGAAACTAATTATAGTTTTGCTCCAGTATACGCTTAATTAGCGCGGAGTACTTTAAATAGTTTTTTCTTATAGGAACTATTTAAGGGTAACCTTATATAAGATATATTATTTTATTTGATTAATGTAAAATAACGAAACGTTAAATTAATCTAGTTATGAAGAAAGTGTGTTGGATCTGTCTTTATAATAATTATAAATTCCAACTAAACTTGTAGATATTGTTTTATAGATTATATTGGACACGAGTTCAAATCTCGTCTACTCCACCATTAAAGAATCCAGTTGAACTTTGGTTCAATTTACTAATAAATATCAATTCTAGAAATGGAATTGATTTTTTGTTGTGTAAAAGAAAGGAATGATTTAATGGTAAATATTATTAAACAAGAAATTGATATTGAAGAAGCATTAAGAAAGAAACTAGAATTTGTATGTAGTCTCTGTAATGCTAAATGTGAAATACAAAAAGGTTCAATTAGAACAATAGAAAGAACAAACCTATCTTATGTAGAACCACATAGAATAATTATTAAATGTATTACATTTCTAGCATTTAATTATGAAACAAATATCTATATAGAAAACTTGAGTAATAAAATCAAAATATCGGAACTTGAAGATTATTTAAAAAGTATCTAAATACTACTATTCCATAATCAGGGAATTGTCAAATCTTAAAAAAATGATATTATATATAACCAATGAAAGAGGTATGCTCTAGAAATGGAGGTACACCGATGATAAAAAGCAAAGATAAAAATAAAATATATAATATTGAATCAAATGAGGAGTCAGTAGTATATAGACTTAACTAGATACTATTGTCTCCTCTTTTTTAGTAAAAGGAGTTGAGTTTAATGGATAATAAAAAGAAAATTACTGGTGCTATTAAAGAAGGACATATTCCAGGTCATACTCCATTTGGTTATAAACGAGATGGAAAATTAATGATTCCAGATATTACAACAAAACACATAATTGAGAGAATGTATCAATTATACTTTGAGGGTAATTCATATCAAACTATTGCCAAACTAGAAAGGCAAATATTAGAACAAGAACAAATAAAAGAATTAAAATTCACACCAGAAGATATATTAATCAAAAGAGATATGGACTTTATTAATCAAGTTAAACTTCCAATGTTATATAAAGCAATAGTTGAATGTTGGGAAGATTTAGACAGAGAAGAAAAATCAAGAATAATAATGAATTATATTGATGATATTAAATTAACTAAAAATACTAAAGGACAATATGTAGTTGATAGTGTTAATTTTAGAACTACTTTCTATAAAGATTTTAAAAAGTTATATGATGATGGTTTCATAGATTGGAAAAGAAAATTTATATATGATTTTAATGGTATAAGAATAGATAGTAAAATTCGTTATAGTGAATATCTACCATTTAAAAAAGTATATGAACATATAAAAAGATTAAGTGATTGTTATGATGTTGCTTTTTATAAAGAAACATATTACAAAGATACTGGACGAGTTGATATGCTACCTTTAAAGAAAGGTGAAGTAATTGTAAGAATGTTTCCTACAGAAGAAGATGATTCAAATAAAGATAAAATTGGTATGGGTATGATTTGTGTTAGTGATAGTCCAAATCATATACATGTAGATTACCACGATTTATTTGAATCAATACCAGAATAAATACGAATACGTTTTGCGAGTTTACTCGTGAAAGTTGGAAAGGTATTTATTTTGAAACTTTATGAACTTTAACCATTACGAAGTTTTGGCTATTGTAAAATAAAGTAAACGGTTTCTAAGGTGGTAAACCTTAGCTTACATATCTTGTCTCTGACAAGATATATAGGAAGTTATGAATAATGACAAAGCCACTTTCGTGCCATTTTCAATATTCATAATTTAGGGGTGTAAAAAATATGGAATTATCTTATTAACTGCATTTAGGTAATGATAAAAGCAAATCTATTAAAACAAGACAAGAAGCAAAGAATACTCTATCAGGTACTACGTCTAAAAATAATAATGCTATTCAAAATGTTAAGCAATTAGGAAAAGTTATTCATCACAATTTAAGACAATATGATAATAATCAGGAACTAATTAAAACTATCAAAGGTTCAAATGATATTGTTAAAGATGTTAAAGAATTATATTTAGATTTATTTGATGAAGCAAGACTTGAATATAATAATAAACAAACAAGAGATGATAGAAAGATAGATAACTACTTTAATAAAATAAGTAATGATACAAAACATGATCTAGCTTGTGAAATAGTTATTGAACTTGGAAATATGGAATATTGGGATGAGAAAAGCTTAGAATATAAATATGGGATGACACAAGTATTTGAACAACAATTAGAAGATATACAAGAAATTGTTCCAGACTTTTATATTGCTAATGCTACTATACATTTTGATGAACACTCTCCTCATATGCATATAGTTGGAGTTCCAGTAAAAGAAAATTGTAAAACTGGTTTATCAAGACAAGTTGGAAAAACTTCTATTTTCACAAAAGAATCACTAGTAGTTATTCAAGATAAAATGCGAGAAAGATGTATTAATGAATTTAATATTGCTTATGGTATGGATTCTAAACTTAAAGAAAAGCAGAAAGGTAAAAATAGAGATATTACTCCATTTGAAAGAAAACTCTTTAATGAAAGAGTTAAGGGATTAAAACAAGAAATATCTAATCTTCAAAATGAGGTATCTAATTTAGAAGATAATAAAGAATCTATTAACAAACAAATAACTAAACTTTCCAAAGATAAAGATGATATAAAAGATGAAATTAATAAAAAGAAAAAAATTAATAATAAAATTATTATTAAGTCTAAAAATCAACTTTGGGATGAGAATGAAAAATTAAAAGAAGAAAATGAGGATTTAAAAAGATTAAGCTATCAGTATGAGAATAGATATAATAGTTTAAAAGAAAAAACTGATTATCTTATTTATCATTTAAATAAGGTATTAAGAAAATTACCTGAATTTATTCAAAAGATTGTTGAAAGATTATTTAATTATAGCGGCTTAAATTTAAAATATTTTAAACAACAATATGGTTCTGAAGTTAAAAGAAAAGAAGAAAGCAGATTTAAAGGATTCAATCTATTTAATAAAAAAGAAATTGAAAAAGCAA
>CAKOMS010000036.1 GCA_934096735.1 uncultured Bacilli bacterium
ATATTATAATTTAGATGTTATTATTGCTGTTGGATTTAAAGTTAATAGCAAAAGAGCAATAGATTTTAGATTGTGGGCAATCAATATTTTAAAACAATATTCTGTAAAAGGATATGTATTAGATAAAGAAAGACTTAAAAATGGAACTTTTTTGAATGAAAATTATTTTGATGAATTACTACAAGAAATAAGAGAAATAAGAATTAGTGAAAGGAATTTTTATCAAAAAATTACCGATATATATGCAACAAGTTTAGATTATAATGTATCTTCACCAATAACAAAAGACTTTTTTAAAACGGTTCAAAATAAAATGCATTTTGCTGTTCACGGAAATACAGCTGCAGAGATTATAGTGAATCGTGCAAATCATAAAAAAACACATATGGGATTAACAAATTGGAAAAATTCTCCTAATGGAAAAATAATTGCATCTGATGTTATAGTTGCTAAAAATTATTTAACTAAAGAAGAATTAAAATCTTTAGAAAGAATTGTTACAATGTATTTAGACTATGCAGAGGATCAAGCTGAAAGACATATTCCTATGACAATGGAAGACTGGAAAGGTAAACTAGATGTATTTTTACAATTTAACGAAAGAGATGTACTTGATAATCCTGGTAAAGTATCTCATAAGGTAGCAGAAAGTTTTGCACTTTCTGAATTTGAAAAATATAGAATTATCCAAGATAAATTATTTGAATCTGACTTTGATAAATTTATGGTTGAAATGGAAAATGAGGATATCAACTGTTAAAATATTCCACCCTTTTGGTATCATTATTAGATGATAATGGTCGTGTAAGTAGTTAAAGAGTGTTTAAGAAATAATATTATGCCTTGATGATGATAAGCCTTATTATAAGAGAGGATTAAAAAAGTATGAAAATGGCAAAAAAATAGAAGAATGCAATTAAAAAAATATGCTTTCACACATATTTCTTTATTTGTTAGAATTTACGATATAATCCGATAGCTTTTCCAAGAATAACACAGTTATTTAAGATAATTGGATCCATTGTGTCATTTTCAGGTTGTAATCTAATATGATCTTTTTCTTTATAAAAGGTTTTTAAAGTAGCTTCGTTATCCATAGTCATTGCTACTACAATATCACCATTTCTAGCAGTACTTTGTTTTTGTACTATTACATAGTCTCCATCAAATATACCGGCATTAATCATACTTTCTCCACTTACATGTAATGTAAAAACTGTTTCTTTACTTGGTATTAATGATGCTGGAATGTCAAAAAATTCATTTGGTTGCTCAATTGCTGTTATAGGACTTCCTGCAGTTATTTTACCAAGTAGTGGTACTTTCACAACATCTTCGTTTGTTTCCACGTATTCATTTTCACATAGAATTTCTATAGTTCTAAACTTGTTTGAAGTTGTTTTTATGTAACCTTGTTGTTCTAAGTTTTTCATATGTACAAATACAGTTGCTGGACTTGATAATCCAACTCCTTTGCATATTTCTCTTATTGCAGGTGGATAACCGTGTTCTGCAGAATATTTTTTTATGTAATCTAATACATCTTTTTGTCTTTTGGTAATTTGTTTCTCTTGCATGTTTACCTCCTAAATAAATTTTACAATAGTAAAGCAAAAATGTCAAACATTTGTTTATTTTCTACTTTTTTGTTTTTTGACATTGACACAAACAAATGTTTTTGATATTATTTGTTTGAAAGAAGGAGTGATATTATGAAACAAACATTAGAAAACATTGGAGGATTATTATTTTTTTATTTAGTAATAGTCGTTGGGGTATTGCTTCTTAGTATGAGATTTAACACAATTAGTTCTAATAATTATGTTAGCGAAGGTGATTTAATTGCATATAAGGAATAATATCCTTTATTTTTTTTTATAAATTTATTATAATTAATTTAGAAGGTATGTTATGAAAAAGAAAATATTAGTAGTGTATGCAAGATATGGTTCTGGACATAAGTCTATTGCAGAGTATGTTTCAAAGTATATTTCAGAACACAATGATTACGAAGTTAAATTGTTAGATATTACACCATATGGTAATTTTATGGGTAGGGTTGGTATTAAGCTTTTTGATTATGTTACTAGACATAGAAGTGCAAAATTATTTAATTTTTGTTATGAACTTATGGACAATAAATTATCTACTTTATCTCATAATTTAGTTGCACAAAAAAGTTATAATAATAAGAAATTAGAAAAAGATATTAGTGATTTTAATCCAGATGTAACTATTTCTAGTCATTTTTATGGTAGTAATATTATTACTTATTATAATAGTAAAGGAATTACTAATAGTAAAGTATTTACTATTATAACTGATTATAGGGCTCATGAGTGTTGGACTAGAAATAATAAAGTTGAAGATGGCTATATTGTTGGTAATGAAATTGTTAAAGAAGAACTTATTAAAAGAGGAGTAAGTAGTAAAAAAATATATCCTTTTGGGCTTCCTTTAAATATTAGTGAGATTAATAAGTTAGATAGTAGGGAAGAGATATTAAAAAGATATAATTTAAAGGGAGATAAAGATATATATTTATTTTTTGGGGGATCTACTGCTGGTAGTATGTATTATTTTGATTATTTTAAAGCAATAACTAAATTAAATATAAATAAAGATATTATTTTTATAAGTGGTAAACATGAGAAATTAAAGGAAAAATGTGAAGAATATGTATTAAAAAATAATATTAAGAATGTTGTAGTTCTTGGGTTTACTAAAGATGTATTTAATTTAATGAAAATAAGTAGTTTAGTTATAAGTAAACCTGGGGGTGCTACTGTTACTGAATGTTTAGAAATGCATAAGCCTATGATATTAATACCTGGTCTTGGAGGACAAGAAAAATATAATGCTAGATTTATTGCTAAGAAAAAGTATGGAGTTAAGATAAATACTTTATGGGGATTTAAAAGATATATTAAATTTTTAGAAAGAAATTTTTCTGTGGTTGATAAAATGAAAGATAGACTTGATAAGCAAGATAAGAATATGTCTGTAGAAAAAATTAATGATTTAATAAGAAGGAGTTAGTTGTAATGAGTAAAGATAAAACTATTAATAGTTTAAAAATGCTTGCACTTCAAATGATTAAAGGGTGTGGGTATGGAGATAGTAAGCTTGTTTTAAGTAATGCTACTTTGTTTAAAGTGTTATTTAGTGATGTTTTAATGTATGATATTAAAAATGATGATTGGATTAATAGAGATAGGTTAATTGTAAGTAATAGGTTTATGCCTCTTTATTATGCTAGTTTATATATGTTTACAAATTCTATTAGTAAAGATGAGTTAAATGAATATAAAAAGTATGGTAGTAATTTAACTGGTTTTAGTAATCCTTTAGTAAAAGGAGTTAGTATAGCATCTAGTCATATTGGAGATGAAGTACCTCTAGGAGTAGGAGTTGCTCTAGGAGAAAAATACTTAAATAGTATGGTAAAAAGTGTTAATCCTAAAAGTAATTTAGTAGATTTTAAAACTTATGTTGTATGTAATGAAGAAGAGTTAATGATGGGGTCTTTTTATGAATCACTTTCTTTGTTAAGTCATTATGAATTAAATAATTTAGTTATATTATGTTCTTCAGATAAGATGGGAAAGGATAGTAGTTTAAAAGATACTTTTAGTGAAGATTATGTAGATAGATTTAATTCTTTAGGTATGGATGTAATTGAAGTTAAAAATGGATGTAATGAGTCTTCTTTAAGGAGTGCAATACTTGATGCTAAAAATAGTAAAATTCCTACTATTGTAATATATAAAACTGTATATGGAAAAGATTCTTTTTTAGAAGATAATAATAGTAATTATAATATGCCATTAAGTGATGAAGAAATAAGTGATTTATATAATAAATATAAACTAGATGAAATAATTAGTGATGATGAGATTAAAGAAATTAAAGAAGATATTGAAAAAAGAGTTAGTAAGAAATTAAATAAATGGAAAATTCAAGAAAAAGAGAATTTAGATGATAGTAAATTAAAATTAATATATGAGTTTTTAAAAACTAAAGATATTAACATATTATTTAATACACAAAATATTAAATTAAATGATAATTATAAAGAAGATTTAAAAGTTGGTAATAAAAAAATATTTAATATATTTGCAAGTAAGAGTCCTTTTATTTTTACTATGAGTGATGATAATTTTATATATACTGATGGAAGTATTACAAGTAGTGATATCTTTAGTAAAGATAGTCCTCTTGGAAGAAATATATTAGTAGGTAGCAGAACATCTACTATGGGTTATATTGCTTCTGGACTTAGTTCTTTAGGTTTTAAAGTATTTGTTAGTAGTCCATTAATTAATTTATCTAAATTACTTTCAAGTATAGAATACAATAGTAGATTTAATTATAATGTTACATATTTGTTTACACAAACTGATTATAGAGATAGTTATCAAAATTTTGGTATTAATCCAGTTAGTGAAATTAATATAATAAAGAATATGAAAAATATCATTACATTTCAACCTGGTGATATTAATGAAATACTTGGAGTATATGATATATTAAAAAGTTATAATAAGACATCTGTAATAATAGTTGATTCTTATAATGCTAAAAGACTTATTTCTACTAATATGAAATATGTTTTAGCAGGGGCTTATAGAATTAGAAAAGAAAGAAATAGACTTGATGCAATAATTATATCTTGTGGTAGTTTAATACATGATGCTTTAGTAATTGCAGATGATCTTGAAAGATATGGGGTAGATTTTAGAGTAGTATCTATGGTATCTAATGAACTTTTTGAGTTACAAGGAGATAAATATAAGAATGGACTTATTCCTAAGGGTATAAAGACTTTTGTTTTAACTAATAGTGATAATAGTATTTGGAATAAATATGCTACTGGTGATGAATATATTTTTGGAGTTAATAAGTATGTATCAAATGGTACTAAAGAAGAATTAAGTAAAGAGTTAAATTTAGATAAAGATAGTATTTTAACTAAAATTGTTGAACTTTTAAAAAGTTAGACAATTTATGACAAAATAAATAATTATTATTTTATATAATGTACGCAGGGTGATGAGATGCGTACATTTTATATTTTTAAGATAAAAAAAGAGATAGCAATACTTACAAAAGAGATTCCTTATAATTTATTTAAAATGATTGAAAATTTATATTATTTAGATTCATCTTATACTGATTTATCTTTTAATTTATATAATAATTTGTTTTCTATTATTGATAAAGAATATGTAGATAATAGACTTAATAATTTATTTAAAAATAATAGACATTATGAATTTAGTGAAGGAGTACATATAATTAATAATAAATATAAACCTGAAGAGAGTTATTTAAAAGTATATAAGAGTCATATTATACTTAAAAGTAATGTAATATATCCAAGTTTATTAGTAAATTATTTATCTAGTGATAATTTATTTGTATGTGATTTTAAATATAAAGATTATTTTTGGTTAAATGAAATTATTGTAAAGAATTAAATGTTTTTTATTGTAAATTAATTAGATTTATAGTAATATTTTAATAGAAAGATAGAAAATAAGTAAGAGGAAAAACTTACTTACTCGGAGGTTGATAAAATG
>CAKOMS010000037.1 GCA_934096735.1 uncultured Bacilli bacterium
TGCCGGGAATTGGCTCCTTTATTATATCAAAAAGCCGCACCCTAGTGGTGCGGTTCAAATTTCAATTTAGGAAAAATAGTCGCTAGTCGACTATTTTTCATTACATTCAAAGTGATTAAACAGTATTCCAATGTTAATTAAGCCACATATTCCAACTACGGCATATATGATACTAGGTATCACAGATGAAGCCCCAAACAACGATTCTACTAGATTAAAATCAAAGAATCCAATTAAGCCCCAATTAATAGCTCCAATAACAGTGAAAATTAATGTCACTTTTTGAAACGTTTCCATTCTATTACTCACCCTCAGTAGTAGTATGTTCTATTTTTTTTAATATATACATGAATAAATACAGTTTTATTAAATATATTTAAATAGAAAAGGAAAGTGGTATATTGAAAAAGATAGCAATAATCATATGCTTTATGATGATTCTTTGTGGATGTGGTAAAGAAACAAAAGAAGACGTAATAAAAGACTTAGATAATATGGTGAAAAATGTAAAATCATATAAACTAACTGGTACTATGGAAATAAATAATGATGAGGAAACATTTAACTATAGTTTAGAAAGCAGTTACCTTAAAGATAATTATTATAAAGTTAGATTAGTAAATTTGACAAATAATCATGAACAAATAATATTAAAAAATAACCAAGATGTATATGTTATTACTCCATCATTAAATAAAAGTTTTAAATTTCAAAGTGATTGGCCAAATAATTCAAGCCAAGCATATTTATATGAAAGTATAATTAAAGATATCAAAAATGATGCAAGTGTTGAAATAGAAGAAAAGGATAATATTCATATAATTAAAAGCAAAGTAAATTATCCAAATAATGAAGAATTAAAATATCAAAAAATTTATTTAAATAAAGATAAGAAAATTGAAAAAGTAGAAGTATTTGATGAAAATGATACAGTTAAAATAAAAGTGACATTTACTAATATTGATTTAAAAGCTAAATTAAAAGAAAAAGATTTTGATTTAAAGAATTATATAACAGAAGATAATAACGGAAATAATAATGGTAATAATAGTTCAAATACTGATGCTAAAAAAAATAATAACAAAGAACCAAATAACAACACAACCAACGAAGAAAAAAATAACACAACTAATACAGAAAATAACACTAAGGAAAACAAGGAAAATTGCAATAGTGAAAATGATAAATCTTGTCAAATAAAAGATGAAAAAACAGGTACAATAGAAAACATTATTTATCCATTATATATTCCAAGTAATACATATTTAACAAGTGCAGAAAAAATAGATTTACAAGATAAAAACAGAGTTATTTTAACATTTAGTGGAGAAAAAAACTTTGTATTAATAGAAGAAATAGCAACAGCTAAATCCGAAATGGAAATCGTTCCAGTATATGGTGAGCCATTAATGTTATCAGAGAGTATAGGAGCACTAAGTGCAAATAGTCTATCATGGGATAAAGGAAATATTTCTTATTATCTAGCAAGTACAGAATTATCAAAAGGCGAAATGAAAACAATAGCAAATTCTCTTGGTAACAATACGCTTGTAAATAAAGAAAAATAGTTTATTATTAAAAATATAAAAATAAAAGGCCACTAGTCTTAAATTACTAGTGGTCTTTTAAACTTTAAAAGTAGTACTTATTGATTTATAAGCATAATTTAGTTATAATTAGTCTGAGGGAAAGTTATGAAAAAAGCAAAAGAAAATAAAACACTAGATAAAAAATTAAAAAAACAATTAAAAATGAATAATTCTATGCATAGTGAAGATGAAAATGTAATAAAAAAATTTATTATAATATCTTTAAGTATACTAATACTTGCAGGATTAGCATATTTTATTACTGAAAAAGCAAAGAAGAATGATGATGATTTAAAAGAAACAGAAAAAATAGCTGGAGAAGTAAATTATGATGTTGTAAGCATTGGAACAATGTTAAATAGACCATACGAAGAATACTACGTTATGTTGTATGATTCATCAAATTCATCAGCATCATTATTTTCATATGCAAAAAGTAATTATGAAAATAGCACAACAAAAAAAGATAAATTAAAAATTTATTATTGTGACCTAGGAAACTCATTGAACAAAAAATATTATAATGACTCTGAAAATTTTCAAGGAAATAAAAATGCGAAGTCTATTAATGAGTTTATGTTTGGTGAATTAACACTTTTAAAAATCAAAAATGGAAAAGTAGAAAAGTACATTGAAGGAATAGAAGAAGTAAATGCTGAGTTAAAATAAAGGTAAATCCTTTATTTTTTTTTTACACCGTGATAAAATTATTATGCTAGGATGTGTTTATGAAAAAGGTAAAAGGATTTAATTTAGGAAATACAATTGTAATAATGATAATTACTGCATTAGTTTCTGCAGTAACAACAGGTGTTATTATGTTAAATAACATTTCTAATAATAAAGTTAATTGTAATGAAATTAATGAGGATGAAGCATTAAAAGAGTTTATAAATATTTATAATACATTGTTATCTAAATATTATGACAATAATATAGATAAAGAAGGTATGCTTAAAGAAGCTGAGTCAGCAATGATTAATTATTTAGGAGACAAATACACCACTTACTTAGATAATGATAAATATGATGATATACTAGACGAATTATCAGATACCTATGAAGGGATAGGAGTAACAATCAACGATAATATGGTTATTGTTGCTGTAACAGATAACTCTCCAGCTCAAAAAGCAGGAATGCAAGCAAATGATATTATAAAAAAGATAGATAACAATAGTGTTGAAGGTAAAACTAGCAAAGAAATTGGTGAATTAATAAAAAAAGGTAATAATAAAGAAGTTAAAATAGAAGTTGAAAGAAATGGAGTTTCTTTAGATTTTACTATTCAAAAGGAAAAATTAGTTAATCAAACAGTTTCTCATAAAATGTTAGAAAACAATATAGGTTATTTAAATATTTCAATTTTTTCTAAAAATTTAGAAGATCAAGTTAAAGAAAACTTACAAGAATTAGAGAAAGAAAATTTACGAGGTTTAATAATTGACTTACGAAACAATGTAGGAGGTTTTTTAAATTCAGCAGAATCAACAGCATCGTTATTTTTAGAACAAGGTAAAGTAATATATAGTTTAAAAACTTCTAACAATAAATTCACATATAAAGACACTACAAAAGAAAAAAGAACTTATCCAATAGTCGTATTAATAAATAATCAAACAGCATCAGCAGCAGAGATTTTAGCCTCAGCACTAAAATATAGTTATGGTGCTACACTACTTGGAACAAGAAGTTATGGAAAAGGAGTGGTACAACAAGTTACAGAATTATCAAATGGAGATTCAATGAAATACACAACTGCAGAATGGCTAACTCCTACAGGAGCTTGCATTGATAAAATAGGATTAACACCAGATATAGAAGTAGTGTACACAACTGCATCTGATCAAGAATATGATAGTCAAATAGCCTCAGCAGTTAAAGTTTTTAAATAAATGTCTTTATAATGTGTTAAAGACATTTTTTGCATATATAAACTAAATATAAAAAATTAAGTGAGGAAAATGGGAAACAGTAACATGAATAAAGAAATAAACGAAAAAAGTAAAAAAGTGGTAGAAATACATTGTTATAAACATAACGGTAAAATACACAGTGTATCAAAGGATACTATGATTATTGAAGAGAAGCAAGATTACATAGTATGTGGTAACTTTAGAACCAAGGTAACAGAAGATGATGGGAAAACATATTATACAAAAGAACCAGCAATAATATTTTTTTATAAAAATAATTGGTTTAACATAATTGCACAATTTAAAGAGTATGGTTTATTTTATTATTGCAATATAGCATCTCCTTATTTAACTGATGAAAATGTAATAAAGTACATAGATTATGATTTGGATTTGAGAGTATTCCCGGATGGTGGATACAAAGTGCTAGATAAAAATGAATATAAATATCACAAAAAAATAATGCATTATAATAACAAATTGGATTTAATTATAAATAAAGAGTTGGAAAAGTTAATAAAAATGAAAAAAAATCATGAAGGACCATTTAATAAAGAGATAATAAATTCATATTTAAAAAAATATCTGGTAATGAAAAATTTAAATAACTAAGAATTTTTTAGAAAAAAATAACATAAAATACTACAAAAGTAATATAAAAAGCAGGTAAAAAACCTTAAAATACCTAAAAAAATCAAAAAAATGAAAAAAAATGAAAAAAATTGATTTTTTTTGTTGACTTTTGATTTTCAATTTGATATATTACTAGTGCACAGCGAAAAAGAGTGCAAAAATGATCTTTGAAAACTAAGTAAAAAGTCAATTTTGAGTAGCTTAGGATAACAAACGAAATTAATAGATTATTAATAAATAAATCTTTTTTATTGAGAGTTTGATCCTGGCTCAGGATGAACGCTGGCGGCATGCCTAAGACATGCAAGTCG
>CAKOMS010000038.1 GCA_934096735.1 uncultured Bacilli bacterium
ACCTTTTAAGTTTGTTACAAGGTTTTTAAATTCCATCCAAAAGTTATCAAGGGAACCATATTTTTTATTAATGGCATAAAGTAATTTACCATGAGGATTTTCCTTATTATTTGGATTAATTGATTGCCAATATAACTCATGATTTACAACTCCACCGAGATAAAATATTAAATCATTTTTATCTTCATCTTTAAATTCATTTAAATGGTTATATAATTCTTCTAGTTTATAATTTACATTATATTTTGCTATTATTTTATTTAAATTATTTAAATAAGATAGTTCATGTTTGTAGTGATGAAGTCCGATGGTGTGAGTGTCTATGAATGGTTCTAAAGAAAACATTTCAAAAGGTAAAGATTTTAAAGTATACATATAATCACCAATTTATTTTATGAAAAAAGAGAAAATTTGGTGTTATTTTTTCTCTTTAATTATTATCTTGTCCCTTTTCTAGCTTTTTCTTCAACAATTCTTGCTAGTTCTTGCATTGTTAATTCACCTAAAGCCAATTCTTGATTTTCTTTTTCTTTTGTTATTATATCTGTAACAGTTCTGTTGCACATTGTTCGATACATTTTTCGGTCATTATTTGCTTTTTTAGTAAATACTCCCATTACACAATAAATATTATTAGTAGTATGTTTCATAACAATTCTAACTTGGTCATCTTTTAATTCTATGAAGCCTGGTTTATTAGTTGTAAGACTTTTAAATTTTTTCTTGTAAACTATAAAATTTTCTAATAAAGATTGAACTCTTTCAAAATATTCTTCTGGTACATCTTTTAAGTCATCGATTAATCTAGATTTTGTCGGATTACTGGCTGGGTGAGAGAATATTAATCGGCGTGGATTTATTGCATCTATTGGTTCATCGAATTCTTCAGGTTCCTCTAAACTTTCAACTTCATCATTTAATTCTATGTCTGTAATTTTATTGTAGTAATCTCTTATTAATAGGTATTTATCTAAGTATTCATTATATGTTTCAATTGCTTCATGTCTAGTTTCTCTATCTCTATATATACTTATATCAAGAAGAATTTTACAATAGTCAAATGCTTCAAATAAAAACATTTTTAATATCTCATTAACAATATAATTGTACTCATTGGTTTCTAAATTGTATTTTTGATAAGACTCAATAACTGGTATTATTTCATCAATATTAAGTTGGCTAATATATGATTTTAAATCATTAACATAACTATTTATTGTTTCTAATCTGTTAGAATTAACTTCAATTTCATCAAACATTTCAAAACCACTATCTAAAATGTTTGGAACTTCATTATATTCTTTAGTTTTGTATTCTTTTTCTTGATTTTGTGTTGGTATAATATTATTGTTGTAAAATTCTAATTCATTATTAAGTAAAACTTCATCTTTTTCAGAAATTTCTCCCATTGTGGCATAGTAAGAAATTATTGCTTGAATATTTTTGAATGTAAAGTTTTGGTCAAATAATGGCTTTCTTTTTTGAAGAGGAAAACGTACTTTTCTTGCTGTTGAAAATTTGTAATAAGCATTTTTAAGTTGTTTCTTTAAAGCTATGGCTTTTTCAACAGTATTTTTGTATTGGTGCTTTATTTTGGTACCAAAATAATCAAAATGCTTTACATCATTTTGATTATATAAATATAAAGCTTTATAGAATTCTATATTATATTCTTCATTATTATATATATTACTAAGTAGAACACTTATAAATAATTTATTATCATTTAGTTTTTCTTTATTATCTAATAGAGGAATAAGTTCTTCGTATAGTTGTTTTTTAGTTTTTAACATTTCTAGCTCGTATTTTTTTGCTTCATAATCACTGATATATTTTTGTAAAAGTTCAATAATCTTATTTATGTACATGAAAATCACTTCCAAATATATTTTAACAAATTTATAATTAAATGTCCATTTGTTTCATTGGGTTTTTTAATAACAAAAAGGACTAGTCTTAACCAGTCTTCGCAGAATGCATACCTCTCCTGTAATAACATTACACAATAATATTTTATTTCGAGTATTTTTATGGCCTAGAACAATTTTTTTATGTAAAAAGTCCGTAGATACGGACTTAAATCTCTAATGGTGCCGCAACAGTGAATTGAACACTGATTTAATCCTTACCA